>CANMEW010000047.1 GCA_947496905.1 Rickettsiales bacterium
TTACTAAAATTATTTGCCAGAAAATGAGGGACCACCACTCGATTTCTGGTAAAAAAATAGTAGTAGAAAGTCTTGTAGAAGCAAGGGGGATGTGGGGTGAGGAGGTATTTCAGGATGGACTAATTAGGCAAAAAAAATACCAGGCCTAAATTTTAGACCTGGTATTTTTTGTAACTGATTTCTCTAAAGGAAATTAGTCAGAAAGAACTTTAACATTTTCTGCTGAAGTTTTGCCTTTGTTAGCTACTAGATCGTAGCTAATGCGTTGACCTTCATTCAAAGTATTCAAACCAGCTTTTTCAACAGCTGTAATGTGAACAAACACATCGCCATCACCATTTTCAGGAGCGACGAACCCATATCCTTTGGTTGGGTTAAACCATTTTACAGTACCAGTTGCCATTTGCTTAGATTCCTTATTTTGTTAATTTTGGCATGATCGAAAATAACCATGCCGCTGCGCAAGCTAAAAGTGGAATATTAATTGTCTCAAATTTTTTTACCCTTGAGTCATTAATTTTTGAATTCTGCGCGAGAAGTCTTTTGCGTCTTTTATTGGTTCGTCCTCGATGATGCAGGCTAAGTCAAACAGAGTAAAAATCGCATCTCGTAAATCTGATTTTTTGCTTTCGTCAGAGCAGTCTCTATTCAAGTTTTGGATGATAAAATTTTGAGGATTCACTTCAAAAATTTTTGCAGTACCAGCCTGAATTTGCTTCTGCTCCAGTAAAAATCTTTCGAGGCGAATGTCCATCGATCCCGCATCAACCGCCAAGCAAACTGGAGATCCGGTCAGTTTTTTCGAAATACGCACATCTTTTACCTTCTCCCCCAAGGTCTCTTTGATGAACATCACCAACCCTTCAAACTGACTACTGGTCACATCTTTTATTTCTGACTTCTCCGAATCATTGTCATTGTCAGATTTTTCTCCATTAGGTTTTTGATCAATATTTTCTAGGTCGACATCATGTCGATTGATTGACTGAAACTCCTTCTCCTTGTAGGGCAAAACTACCGTCACCCAAAATTCATCGACGGCATCAGTGAGAAACAAAACCTCGACATCTTTTTGAAGGAAAATTTCTAACTGTGGCGAAGATTTAATTTTTTCCACCGACTCTCCAGTTAAAAAATAAATCTTGTTTTGCGTAGATTTGGCGCGATCCAAATATTCGGAGAGAGGAATTAATTTGTCGGGAGACTTAGACGAGTAAAAGCGACAAATCTCCAAAGTTTTTTCACGAAATTCTGACGACTCACACAGTCCCTCTTTTAAAACTGCGCCAAAATTATTCCAAAATTTTAGATATTCTTTTTCGTTCTCCGAGGCCTTTTTTTTCAGTTCAGCTAGCACTTTATTCACCACAGATTTTCTGATTTTTTCTAACACCGCACTGTGCTGAAGATTTTCGCGACTAATGTTTAGCGGTAGATCGTCGGAATCTATCAAGCCGCGCAGAAAGCGCATATTTGCCGGAACCAACCCAAGCTCTTCGCTAATAAAAACTTTTTTTACGTAAAGTTTTACCGCTGTTTTTCGGTCGGGATGGAAGAGGTCAAACGGCTTAGTTGCTGGGATGAATAGCAAGTTTGTGTAGCTGACAACGCCTTCGATTTTATTGTGAAGCGACATGAATGGTTCGCCAGGCAAGTGCGAAATGTGCTTGAAAAAATTTTGGTATTGTTCGGTGGTAATTTCACTTGCAGGCTTTGTCCACAAGGCTGAAGCGGAGTTTAAAATTTCAACTTTCGCACCCGCTTCTAAGTTTTCCGGAATGAATTCAATTTTGAAATTGATGTGATCCGAGTAAGTCTGAATCACATGTTTGATGTGAAAGCGATCCAAAAAATCAGCTGCGTCATCTTTCAAATGCAGAATAATTTTTGTGCCATGCTTCAGTTGTTCTTCTGCTTCTGAGATGTTGAAATCAGCTGCTCCAGATGATTCCCACTTCCAACATTTTGTGTCGTCAAATTTGCGAGAAAATACCTCAACTTTATTTGCAATCATGAAGCTGGAATAAAAACCAACCCCAAATTGCCCAATTAGTTGAACATCTTTTTTTCCGTCTCCCGTAAGTGATTTAATAAAATTCTCAGTGCCTGAGCGTGCAATGGTGCCAAGGTTTAGAATTAATTCATCGCGGTTCATGCCGATGCCGCTGTCGGTAATGATTAAAAGCCTTTCTACTTTGTTTGTGGTGATGGAAATTTTTAATTCGTCTTTTGCCAAATCAGGATTTTGCAGCGCCAAATAGCGAAGTTTGTCGCAAGCATCAGATGCATTTGAAACCAACTCGCGCAAGGCTACATCCTTGTTGGTGTAAAGTGAGTTGATCATTAAGTTAAGAATTTTTCCGACCTCAACGTCGAAACTAAATTGCTGTGCGTTTGTCATTTGATTTTCGTCTGTTGTGTTTTTTTCGTTGCCAAAAAATGATTAATTCTGACAGAAAAAATTTATTGCGGATGCGCGGATTTATTCCGCGCGCAGTAATTAGATTAGCGCCAAATTTGAACGAAGTTCAAATTTTATTAATTTGTAAGGCAAGCTGTAAGCCGGCCACCGATCGTTTACGATTGGAGAGAAAAAATAAAATCCGGCTTTGTTGAGTTTGAAGCGTTTTGTAAGGCAAGCTGTAAGCCGGCCACCGATCGTTTACGATTGGAGAGAAAAAATAAAATCCGGCTTTGTTGAGTTTGAAGCGTTTTGTAAGGCAAGCTGTAAGCCGGATTTTGTGCTCTAATTACTCAGAGTGACGATCATTCATCTAGGATTAACATCGCTGTTAACCTCAAGCAACCTACCCGAATGACGATGCGAGAGCATCTGCTTCATTAAAGAAACTTGCCATTCCTATTTGGTCTTGCTCCGAATAGGGTTTTTCCAAACACATGTTGCCATGCGAGCGCGTGAGCTCTTACCTCGCGTTTTCACCCTTACCAAGTTTGCACTTGGCGGTATTTTCTCTGTGACACTTTCCCTCGGAAGCCCTATTGAATTTGGGCTTCGCGGCCAGTCGTTAACTGGTATTCTTTCTCGAGGAGTCCGGACTTTCCTCTGACTTTCAAATTTATTACTAAACTAAAACCAGCGATCATCCGCTTGCCTTACGCGGCGCAGAAGATTTTGCCCGCACTATTTTTCAACTGATTTTAACCCCCATGACTAATCGCAGAATTACAAAAAAATTAACTTTGGGACCGCTTCCCGCTTCAAAAAAAATCCATGTTCAGAGTGAAAAATTTCCTGACGTAAAAGTTGCGATGCGCCAAATTCAGCTGTCAGAAAAATCTGAAGTAAAAAATTTTACCGTCTACGACCCTTCTGGCGCCTACACTGATCAAAATTTTTTGGATGACATTAATTTGAATGAAGGTCTGCCAAAGCTGCGCGAGAATTGGATTTTTGAACGCGGTGATGTCGAAGTTTATTTGGGCAGACTCGTCAAGAAAGAAGATAATGGAGTGACTGCTGAGGACGGAAAACCTTCAGCTCCAGAGTTCGATCTTTCCGACCATTACCCGCTGCGAGCGCAGATGAACAAGAAGCCAACACAACTTGCCTACGCCCGCGCCGGTATTATTACCAAGGAAATGGAATACGTCGCCATTCGCGAAAACATGACGCGTGAAAAATTGGTCGCAGCATCGAGTTACAAGGGCGAAAATTTTAACGCGAAAATGCCAAAATTTGTCACCGCAGAATTTGTGCGCGACGAAATTGCTGCTGGGCGCGCCATCATTCCTAACAATATCAATCATCCAGAATCAGAGCCGATGATCATCGGGCGAAATTTTCTCGTAAAAATTAACGCCAACATTGGCAACTCGTCGATTTTTTCTGGAGTGGAAGACGAGGTAGAAAAAATGATTTGGGCTACGCGTTTTGGTGCTGACACACTGATGGATTTGTCGACCGGCAAAAATATTCACAATATTCGCGAATGGATCATTCGTAATTGCCCGGTGCCAGTAGGAACGGTTCCAATCTACCAAGCTCTAGAAAAAGTTGGTGGCGTTGCAGAAAATCTTACTTGGGAAATCTTCCGCGACACGCTAATTGAGCAAGCGGAACAGGGTGTCGACTATTTCACCATTCATGCCGGAGTTCGCCTCGCTTACGTTCAACTCACCGCTAATCGCCTTACCGGCATTGTTTCGCGCGGCGGTTCAATCATGGCGAAATGGTGCTTGTCGCATCACAAGGAAAATTTCCTCTACACAAATTTTGAAGAAATTTGCCAGATCATGAGCAAATACGACGTTGCCTTTTCGCTTGGCGACGGTCTGCGTCCCGGTTCAATTGCTGATGCAAATGATGAAGCGCAGTTGAGTGAATTAAAAACTTTGGGTGAGTTAACAAAAGTCGCTTGGAAGCACGATTGCCAAGTGATGGTTGAGGGTCCCGGTCACGTGCCGATGCATCTCATTAAGGAGAACATGGAAAAGCAGTTGGAATGGTGTCACGAGGCGCCGTTCTACACTCTCGGGCCCCTCACCACCGACATTGCTCCCGGTTACGACCACATTACTTCGGCAATTGGTGCGGCAATGATTGGCTGGTTTGGAACGGCAATGCTTTGCTACGTCACGCCAAAAGAACATCTTGGCTTGCCGAACAAAGAGGATGTACGAGTTGGGGTGATCACTTACAAAATTGCGGCTCATGCGGCTGATTTAGCCAAAGGAAATGCAGCTGCAAAAGCGCATGACGACGAGCTCTCAAGAGCGCGATTTGAATTTCGCTGGGAAGATCAATTCAACCTTTCTCTCGATCCAGAAACTGCAAAATCTTACCATGACGAAACCTTGCCAGCAGACGGCGCAAAGGTTGCTCACTTCTGCTCAATGTGCGGTCCAAAATTTTGCTCAATGAAAATTACGCAAGATGTTCGCGACTACGCCAAAGCGCAGAAAGAAGCTGAAAAGGGAATGGAGGGGATGAGTGAGAAATTCAAAGAGCTCGGTTCCAACATTTACGTAGCGGAGCAAGAGTAATTTAATGTTTCCGCCCCTATCAAGAGCCTCTACGGGAGTGAGGTCGGAGAATAAAAAAACTTCCGATTCCAATATCCCCCCTCTTCCGACCATTCCTCCGTTAATGCCAATATTTATTGTAGATCTCTACTTCAGGAAAAAAAACGCAGGCGGTTTCTTTTTATCCAAAAACAGAGGAATCCGCTGCATCACTTGTCTGGACGCCGCTAATGGTTGCTGCTCAAAATGGAAATGTAGGGCAAATTAGCACTCTTTTGAATCGCGGAGCTGACATTAACGCCGTCAGTAATCTTGGTTACACAGCGCTAATGTTTGCCGCTCAGGAAAATAAAAGAGAAGTGGTTGAGGTGCTTTTGAATCGCGGAGCCAGAACCGACATTAGAGAGAGCGGTGGATTTACCGCTTCGGAAATTGTAGCTTACACTAATCCAGGGTTAGCCGCACGCATTGATGCTGTGACTAGGCAAAGAGCTGCAGCTCCATCCACAAAAGTAGCTCGTAGCCCTGCAAGCATCCTGCCGCCAGTTAAGTCAAATTCTCGAGATTGAACCCTCTGGGCTCTAAGCTCAAAAAAAAGTTTCAACAAATTCCTTAAAAGTAAAAAAATTGCGCCCTACAGCCGCAAGGGTTCATTTTAAAAATAGCGATTACTAATTCTATTTTTTACAATCCACCCCTCGCAAGACCACGCCAATCCTACATCGAGAAAAAAGTCTAGATTTTGCCCGCGCGGACACAATCTCTAAAATTTTTCCTAAAAACTCCTCCGACTAAAACAAAAACTCCTTGCCGTTTTAAGTTTCAAAAACCTATTCTCCGCCAAAATAAAACTCCGCAAGAAGCTAGTAAAATAAACATCTCGCAAGGCTTTTCACATCCTTCCAAAACACCCTCTCACTAAAGGAACCTCTGAAAAACCATCTTTTCCGGAAATTTTGTCGTTACCAAATTTTTTCGCGAGCACGTACATCAAGGTACGCTTTCCTGCTTAAAAATTTGTTGCCTAGGGATTCGCTTCGCTCATGCCCGTTCTCAGTTAAAAATGCGGTGCATTTTTTCGGCTTCGCCGTCACTTCGAACTTCTCGAAAAATCCAGGTTTTTCAGAGGTTCCTTAAATCAAAAACCGGAACAAATGACAGTAAAAAAACAAGAAGTTGCGCTCGTTGACGAGCAAATTGCGAACTCCACTGAGTACGATTCAGATTCAATCAAAGTTCTCAGGGGTCTGGAGGCAGTTCGCAAAAGACCCGGCATGTACATCGGCGACACTGACGATGGCAGCGGTTTGCATCACATGGTTTACGAAGTTGTCGACAATGCCATTGACGAAGCTTTGGCTGGCCATTGCGACGAGGTGATTGTTTCAATTAATGCTGATGGCTCTGTCACCGTGAAGGACAATGGTCGCGGCATTCCTGTCGACATTCACAAGGAGGAAGGTGTTTCTGCGGCAGAGGTAATCATGACGCAACTTCACGCCGGTGGTAAGTTTGATCAAAATTCCTACAAAGTTTCCGGTGGTTTGCACGGTGTTGGTGTGTCGGTTGTGAATGCTCTTTCCGACTGGCTTGAACTCACAATTTGGCGCGACGGCAAGGAATACAACATGCGCTTCCAGCATGGCGACGCAGTCTCTCCGCTAAAAATTGTTGGTGATGCTCATGGTAAAAAAGGCACGCAAGTTACCTTCCACCCATCTGACAAAACTTTTTCCAATGTTTTGGAGTTTAACTTCTCTACGCTCGAACAGCGCTTACGCGAGCTTTCCTTCCTTAATTCCGGCGTAAAAATTACCCTTCGCGACACACGCGCTGAAGAACCAAAAGAGTCGGTTCTATTCTACCAAGGTGGAGTTGAGGCTTACGTAAAATATCTCGACAAAAGCAAAAATGCTCTGCACCAAACCGTGAGCCTCGTTGCTTCCGACAAGATTAGCGGCATTAGCCTTGAGCTCTCAATGCAGTGGAATGACAGCTACCACGAAAATATTTTGTGCTTCACAAACAACATTCGTCAACGCGACGGTGGCACGCACCTTGCTGGGATGCGCTCTGCACTCACTCGCACCATCAACAATTACGCGTCAGACAACAAGCTTTTCAAAAAAGACAAAATTGTCTTGAGTGGTGAAGATGTCCGCGAAGGCTTAACCTGCGTGCTTTCAGTAAAGGTTCCTGATCCAAAATTTTCTTCTCAAACAAAAGACAAACTGGTTTCCAGTGAAGTTAGAACTCACGTTGAAGCTTGGGTGAACGACAAATTGGCGCAGTGGTTTGAGGAGCGTCCATCTGATGCGCGCATCATTGTTGGCAAGGGTGTTGAAGCCGCGCAAGCAAGAGAAGCTGCAAGAAAAGCGCGCGAATTAACTCGCAGAAAATCCGCGCTCGAAGTTTCAAATTTGCCAGGAAAATTGGCGGACTGCCAAGAGAAAGACCCGACTCTCAGCGAGATTTTTATTGTCGAAGGAAACTCAGCCGGCGGTTCAGCGAAGTCTGGTCGTAACCGTAAATACCAAGCAATCCTGCCAATTCGTGGAAAAATTCTGAATGTCGAGCGTGCTCGCTTCGACAAAATGCTTTCCTCAGTTGAGATTGGCACAATGATCACCGCACTCGGCACTGGCATTGGTGCTGAAGATTTCAACCCGCTAAAAGTCCGCTACCACAAAATCATCATCATGGCCGATGCCGACGTCGACGGCTCCCACATCAGAACCCTGCTTCTAACTTTCTTCTTCCGTCACATGCCGAAATTGATCGAGCACGGATTTCTCTACATCGCACAGCCACCGCTCTACAAAGTTAAAAAAGGTAGCAGCGAAGTTTATTTGAAAAACGAGCAAGCGCTTCAAACCTACATCATCGACAATGCGTTAAATGGAGCGATTTTTAAATCAAAGGCAGGAGACAGAGCTGGCGCAGATCTACACGACTTCGTTGCGAAGTTGGGAAAATTTTCTCACCTCATCCAAAATGTTTCGCGCGTAATTCCGGCAGACATTGCTGAAAACCTAGCACTGGCTGGCGCATTCGACAAAACTTGGATGGATGACAAGGCGAAGGCGAAAACTTTGGTCGCAAAAATTGAGAAAATTTTTGCCAGCACTTCGGATGAAGAAGTGTCTTGGAAGGCTGCAATTAACGAGTCTGACGACATTGAAATCATCAAAGAAACGCGAGGCGTAAAAACAGTTTCTGTGGTCAAAAAATCTTATTTTGATCTGCCAGAAGTTGCCGCTCTTGCGCAAGTCAAAGAGCAAATCGCTGACGATTTTCAATCTGCAGTAAAATTTATTCGTGGCGAAGAAACCCGCGTGGCGCACAAGCCAATTGAGCTCATGAATTTAATTTTAGAGGCTGGCAAAAAAGGCGTCACAACTCAACGCTTCAAAGGTTTGGGTGAAATGAACGCTGAGCAACTTTGGGAAACTACACTTGATCCTGCTAACAGAACATTGCTGCAAGTGAAGGTCGATCAGTACGACGAGGCCGATCAAACTTTTTCAATTTTAATGGGAAATGTTGTTGAGCCTAGGCGCGACTTCATTCAAGAGAATGCCCTGAAAGTTGTTAACTTGGATGTGTAAAACACGTAATGATCAGAAAATTTTCCTTCATTATTTTTTCAATCTTACTCTCTCTCTCATCTGCAACCCTTGCCAACGAAAATTATTCTAATGAGGACAAGGCGGAAAACGCGATTCCGCCTGAGTTCAAAGACATTTCCGGCAATGCTGTCAATAATTTTTCCGCAGAAACTCCCTCCGCTTTCGAACCAAAAAAACCAACTCCTTCGCGTTTCTTTTCTGCAGATTTGTCGATGCCGGAAACTTTTGCTGCCACCAATAATTTGGCTAAAAAAGTTGGCTCATTCTACCGCGCCTTTGGAGAAATAATTTTTTTACAGGGAACAATTACTGATTCTTTTGGAGTTCCAATAGACGGGGTGGTTCTAGAAATTTGGCAAACTAATGCCGCGGGTAAATACCACACTTTACTTGAGCCCGGTAGCGAATACATCGACAAATATTTCAGCATGTCGGGACGTGCCATTACCGACAATTTAGGCAATTACCACTTCATCACAATCATGCCGGGGTCTCATCCGGGTCGCGCTCCGCACATCAACATGAATCTCTACCATCCAAAATTCGGTAAGTTAGAAACCGAAATGTATTTTGCCAAACACCCCTACAACGCCAACGATTACCAATATTTAGTCTACGACGAAAAAGAGCAAAAATTAGTCACCGCCTCGATTCGCAGTTCCGACATCATGAACCCGCAATCAATCAAACTCTGCACCTTCGACATCACCCTGCGCGGCATTCACCAATACAAAAAATATTAGAATGAAAAGTAGGCTAGCTGAGATTATTGCCGCGAGAGAATCTACGGCTGGCGGAGCTGGCTTACCAGAAACTATTTTAAGTAGAGTTACCGACGAAGACCTGCGGCAATTATTTGAAGAGCGGCAAAGAATTGATGAGCTGAATAAAGATTTGGCTCGTGGAGTAACAATTTCGCACACAGATGCTGAGTCAGATGAAGATTCAAAAATACGATCATCAAGTGATGAGCTATCTGGAGGTAGCCATGGCGACAAAAGCAGCGGCTCAGGAAATTCAAACCCACCTCTGCTTAGAATGGGAGTTGGTCGTGTTAGTGGAGAAATCGCTTTAAGTGCCGCCGATGTTGCGGGTGTTGTGAATAAGGGAACCTCTGAAAAACCATCTTTTCCGGTAATTTTGTCGTCAGATAAATTTGCTCGCGAGCACGTACATCAAGGTACGCTTTCCTGCTCGCAAATTTTC
>CANMEW010000048.1 GCA_947496905.1 Rickettsiales bacterium
CGTACTATTGGCCAATATCACACCGGTTTTATTTCGGAAGTAATTGCTTTTGACGGAGTTCTAAAAACTTCAGATCGCAAAGCTGTTGAAGCCTACTTAGGAAAAAAATATGGGATTAAAGTAAGTTGAGTTTTTATTCAGGGCGCTTCTAAAAATTAGATTTTTTTGAGGAATTTTTAGGCATCCAAATTTTTGAGCAGGAAATCGTAACTCGTACGTGCTCGCGAAAAAATTGGGTAACGAAGAAATTACCGACAATAGCAATTTTTAGAGGCGCCCTTCACTTCAGAACCACATGAAAATTTACACTAACAAATTGGAAGAGGTTATCCTTAGTAAACGTGAGCTCAATGTGTCCTTCGAGTTCTTCCCGCCGAAAACCGACGAGATGGAAATAAAATTGTGGGACGCGATTTCAAAGTTAGAAAATCTCAAACCAAAATTTGTTTCCGTCACTTACGGTGCCGGTGGTTCAACTCGCGAACGTACCCATCACACAATCAAGCATATTGTTGAGAAAACCAGTCTTAGCCCCGCTTCCCACCTCACTTGCATCGCTGCTTCAAAAGAAGAAATTCACGAAATTTTACGCAACTATTGGCAAATGGGGGTGCGTCACATCGTAGCGTTGCGTGGCGACATGCCGGCATCTAGCGCAAGCTACCAACTTCATCCAGATGGCTACCAATATGCCGACGAGCTTGTTGCCGGAATAAAAAAAATCGCGAATTTCGAAATTTCTGTTGCTGGTTATCCGGAAAAGCATCCGGAAGCAAAAAGTTTTTCTGAGGACATCGACAATTTGAAGCGTAAGGTGGATGCAGGCGCGGATCGCATCATCACGCAATTCTTTTTTGATTCTGATGTCTATTTCTCTTTCGTAGATAAATGTCGCAAAGCCGGAATCAGCGTGCCGATTGTGCCGGGAATTTTGCCTGTTACTAATGTCAAACAAGCGAAGCATTTTGCCAAAATGTGTGGGGCAAAAATTCCAAAATGGATGGATGAAATTTTTGCTGGACTTGACGAGAAGCAAGAAACACGGCATCTTATTGCCGCCATTGTTGCGGTCGAACTTTGCCGCATTTTACACAATGGTGGCATTGATGATTTTCACTTCTACACATTAAACCGCGCTGACCTTACCACGGCAATTTGCCATGTTTTGGGAATCAGAGAACGCCTGCCTTGAGGGCAACCTTGAGTTTTACTTTTCGCAAAATTACGTTCCAAAAATCCCTCCTCTCCACAGCCTCCCTCGAATAATTTAATCCAAACAAAATGCCCAAAGAAGATCTCCTGACAATGAATGGAATTGTTGTTGAAGTTTTACCAAACACAATTTTTCGCGTGGAGCTGGAAAATAAACACATCATCACTGCGCATGCATCGGGCAAAATCAGAAAAAATAAAATCAGAGTTTTGAAGGGAGACAAAGTTGAAGTTGAGATGACCACCTACGATCTAACCAAGGGGCGCATCGTTCGCAGGAATGTTTAGAGGTGCCATTTAGAGTCCACTTAAGCCTTAGAGACAGGCTCCTACACCACATCTCACCAATCCGATTAAAATGAAAAACCTACTAATCGTCGAGTCGCCAGCTAAGGCAAAAACCATCGGAAAATATTTGGGCAAAGACTACGAGGTTAAGGCGTCTTTTGGTCACATTCGTGATTTGCCTAGTAAAAATGGATCGGTTGAGCCGGACAATAATTTTGCCATGCATTACCAGATTTCGGCAAAATCGACCAAGCATGTAAAAGAAATAATCGAGAGCGCAAAGACTTGCAGTAAGCTGATTCTAGCTCCCGATCCTGATCGCGAAGGTGAATCAATCGCTTGGCATGTTTTAGAAGTGCTGAAGCAAAAAAAAGCTCTCAAAGCTTCGGTCAAAGTTGAGCGCGTAGTCTTCAATGCCATCACCAAAAATTCGATTTTGGAAGCGATGAAAAATCCTCGCGACATCGACATGGATTTGGTCAATGCTCAACAGGCTCGCCGCGCTTTGGATTACCTTGTTGGCTTCACTTTGTCGCCAGTTTTGTGGAGAAAATTACCCGGCAGCAGATCAGCGGGACGAGTGCAATCAGTGTCTCTACGGCTAATTTGTGACCGTGAAGATGAAATCGAGAATTTCAGAAGCGAAGAATATTGGGACATCAAGCTAAACCTTAACAGTGCACAGAATGTTGAGTTTCAGGCGAGTGTTTTTGAGATCGAAAAAAAGAAGCTGGAAAGATTTTCGGTTGTGAGTGAGTCGCAAGCTAGCGCAATAAAAAAACTGCTCGAATCAAAAAAATATCAAGTTTCGTCCATCACTAAGAAGCAGGCGAAACGCCGCTCTAATCCACCCTTCATTACCTCCTCACTCCAACAAGAAGCGGCTAGAAAATTAGGATTTTCTGCCAGTAGAACAATGATGTTCGCGCAAAGACTCTACGAAGGGGTCGAAATTGACGGCGCGGCACAAGGTCTAATCACTTACATGAGGACTGACTCTGTCACCATCACTCCAGAAGCCATCATCACAATCAGAGAAACCATCAACAAGCTGTACGGAAAAAAATATCTCCCAGACACCCCAAATCTCTTCAAAAGCAAAATCAAAAATGCCCAAGAGGCGCATGAGGCAATCCGTCCAACCGATTTCTCTCTTACTCCAGACAAGGTTAAAAAATATCTCGATGACGCACAATTCGCGCTTTACGACCTAATCTGGAAAAGGACTCTAGCCTCACAAATGGCCGACGTAATTTTTGATCAAGTGGTTGCCGAAATTGTTACAATTCCAAGCTACGCAAAGGCGCGTGCGGTTGGATCAACAATCAATTTCGACGGATTCTACAAGGTTTACAAAGAGGATCGCGACGACAATGAGGCTGAGGAGGATGAGGCGAAGCAATACCTTCCTGAGCTCAAAGAAAAAGAAGCTTTGGGTCTCATTGAGGTGAAGCCAGTGCAACATTTTACCGAGCCACCACCGAGATATTCCGAAGCAAGTTTGGTGAAAAAAATGGAAGAGCTTGGCATTGGTCGCCCTTCAACTTATGCGGCAATCATTTCCGTTCTACAAGACCGTGGTTACGTGAAGTTGGACAAGCGCAGATTTTTTCCAGAGGAACGTGGTCGCATCGTCACAACTTTCCTCAAAGAATTTTTCGCCAAATATGTCGAATTTGACTACACTGCTGGTTTGGAAGACGAGCTCGACATCATTTCAAATGGTAAGGCGGATTGGAAAAATTTCTTAAAAAAATTCTGGAAAGATTTTAATGGAACCATTGGTGAAGTAAGCGAGAAGCCATTTCTGGAAGTATTAGAAGTGCTCAACCAAAAAGTTGGAAATCATATTTTTGGTCGCGATGAGAAGGGCGAATTGAAAAATTCTTGTCCAACTTGCGGCAGCGGAAAGCTTGGCTTAAGACTTGGAAAATTCGGCGCTTTCATCTCCTGCTCTGGCTATCCAGAATGCAAACACACGATGCAAATTTCTGCAGAAGAAGGCGCTGAGGGAAGAGATGGGAAACCACCATTTGAGCCGAGAAGCTTGGGGAAAGATCCAAAAAGCGGCTTTGAGGTCATGGTAAAAATTGGACCTTACGGACCATATTTAGAGCTAATCGGCAGCGAAATTGTAGCAGAGGAAAAGGCAGAAAAAGAAGAAGAGTCGGAAGAAAAATCTGCTAAAAAAACCAAGAAAAAAGCGACAAAAAAACCAGCGAAGAAACCGGCAAAAAAAGCAAAGGTCCAAAAACCAAAAAGAATTTCCATTCCAAAAAATCTCGATCCGAATTTGATCGACCTACAAGCCGCGTCTGATCTTCTTTCTCTGCCGCGCGAGATTGGCATTCATTCCGAAAGTGGTAAAAAAATCGTTGCCAATATTGGACCTTTTGGTCCCTACCTACTACATGACGGCAAATATACTTCGGTGAAAGAAGACAATATTTTAGAAATCGGATTAAATCGCGCCATCGATGTGATTGCTACCGCTGCAGAAAAAAAATCTTCCTCCAAGAGATCTTTCATCAGAAAGCCTTTCGCAAAAAAAAGGTAAGAAAAAATAAATCACAAATTGATGTCGGAAAGCAATTTTGTAAAATGGTGGGAAGGTCTGGAAATAAAAGACCTGCATACTGAGCAGAAAAAAATAATCGATCTAAAATTTGAAGCGACGCTTCTCTGCAAAAGAAAAGAAAATAACCCGAATTACCTCGCAATAGTTCATGCTAACAAGGCATTCCGCAAAATTTTTAACATTGGCGAATCTAGTATAATTGGAGAGAATTACGATTTCATTTTTGATGAAATCGATCCGGATTATTCCTCTCGCGACCAGTCAGAACGAGTTCGTCTTGTCAGGGCAATAAAAAATTTCGAGCAATGCTCAGTCATAATTTGCATTTCTAGCACCAAGCCAGATCTCATTAAATCAAGATTTGAGATCACTTTCACCCCGAAGACTTCTAGCTCAAATGATCTCGATATTTTTACCTTTAAGCCGGTTGAAAATGATGATGTCCACGCTCAGCACCCACATGATAATTCTGAATTACTAGACAGTCTCGAAAGGTCTCTGAGTAACGAAAGATTATTAAGAGAGATCAATAGTCTGATTATTTCCGATTCTCCAATTGGTAAAATTGCGCAAGGTGTTGCCGAAATTCTGGGAGAATATTTGCGAGTGGATAGATGCCTGATTCACGATTATCGCGACAATCAGACTAATTTTATTGCGGAATATTGTAGCGATTACACCAAGTCTAACCCAATGTTTAAAGGTGTTGATGATGAGAAAAGCCTAGAGGAGATCACTCAATACATTAATTTTCAGAACCACTTTTACGAAAAGTTTGGGGATAAGGTAAAAAAAAGTTGGGCATCAGCTATTCAAAATTTGGACTCTGATCACAATTTTTCATCGATCAGTCCAATTCTTAAAAAAAATTACATTGCCTCTCAAATTGCGACCACGACCACTTTTAACGGCCTGATTAATGGAGGAATCTACATTCATCAGGCGAAAGGTAGAAATTGGCTATTCGATGAAATAGAGTTGGTCTGCGCCATTGCTGATCAATTCTCGATTGCACTAGATCGCTCCGTTTCCATTGAGCGCGTGATGATTGCGAATCACGCCTTACTCACAAAAACTCTTCAACTTAAAGAATCGCTAAAGCACGAGCGCGAGATGCGTAAAATACAAAGCGAGTTTGTTGCTTTGGTGTCGCATGAATTCAAAACACCGCTGCAAATTATTGACAGCACTAGAGAGTTGATGGTGAGGAAAATAAAAAGTCATAACATCGCTGATGAGGCGCTGGACAAGGCTCTGGATCGCATAAAAAGTGGCATCCAAAGAATGAATGGGTTAATTCACAGCACCTTGAATTTGGCGAAATTGGAAAGTGATGGCGGGTCAATAAAGCTCGAGAGTGAAGTTTTTAATCTTCGTAATTTTGTCTTAGAAATAATCGAAAAAAATTCTAATTTGGCGCTGAATAAGAAGATAAAAATCGTCACCAAACTTAACGAGCTCCCAACGGAATTTAACGGCGATCAAAAGCTTTTAGATCACTCAATTACCAACGTCATTTCAAACGCGATCAAATATTCGCAAAATAATTCCACCGTTAAAATTTTTGCCAAATCGAGCGACAAAAAGGTTGCATTACGCGTAATCGATCAAGGCATCGGCATTCCAAAAAGTGATCTTGTGAATGTGGGAAGAAAATTCTTTCGTGCCAAAAATACTCTGTCCGTTGCTGGCAGTGGAATAGGGCTTTACCTTGCCAAGCATTTTGTCGAATTGCATGGCGGCGAAATCACAATCGAAAGTGAGGTTGATGTTGGAACCTCTGTCACAATTACCCTTCCAAAAGAGCACATCAGCTCGGTTTCAAAAAATTAAATCTGCCACATGAGAAATTTTTCGTTACAATTCTTGGTCATTTTCTTGCTTTTTTCCCAAGCGCTTCACGCTGAAACGCTAGCTGAAAAATCTCGGCAATTTCCCAATGTTTCTGGCGACATTCTGTTTCAAGCTCAGGCAGATAGAATCATGTCAAGCCAACGCAGCGGCACCTCTCCAAACAATGCCTTTATTTACATCGAGCCAAATTTGGCGCTTAATTTTAATAAAAATTGGTCAATCAAAACCGATTGGAGACTTCAACCAAACGATGTTCTAACAACAAGAAATGGGGAATATCCAGAAAGGTACCGAACAATGTTGCAAAGCAATCGTGGCTTTAGCTTAGGAGATCAGGGCTTAATAATTGAGGAGCTAAAGCTGAATTTTGAAAATGAGGACATGAAATTTTTCGCAGGAAAATTCGATCCAACTTTTGGTACTGCACACAAAAAATCAAAAAGGATCGGTGTCTTCACTTCGCAATTCACGGAAGACTACAACTTGAGGGAAAAGATCGGAGCGGGTATTTCTGCATTGCTTGAGGACAGCGCAATTACAGTTAATTCATTTTTTAACGACACTACCGGATTAAGTCGAAGCGCCTTGGATGACCGTGGTCGTGCCAGTAAAAATAGTGGCATTGCTGGCGATACCGGAACCATGTCTTCTTACTCGGTTTCAATGGATGGGGAATATTTATTCGGCGTGAAGAATTTATTTTACAATCTTGGCTACAGAAGCCTTGGCGTTGACAAAATCGACAATCGTCAAAGGGAGAAAGGGTATGTTCTTGGATCGGAATATCTTTACAAAACAGGGACTAATTCTTCGCTAATTCCATTTGCAGAAATAGTAAAAATTGACAATTTCACCGGTGAAAAAAACCGCGATGCCACTTACACAACTCTGGCTCTAATTGGAAAATACAGCAGCTGGACAGCAAGCATTTCACGCCTAAGTCGCGACATCAAACAATATCAAAGAACCTCAAATATTTCTGACCACCAATTACAAGTCTCCGCTGGTTACAAATTTACCAACAACATCACGCTTGATGTAACTCGTGCTGACATCAAAGAAAATGGGGCGAAAGCAACCGTGCTCGGCTCTACTCTTAGCTACATCTACAAATTTTAGAACTGAATGCTCGAAAAAAATTTCTTGAATCACTGCGATGGCACCTTGGCAAAGCTTGCTGAGAAAGTTGAGGCACAAGACCCAAGCGCGAAGCTGGATGTGGAATATTCTGATGGAATTTTAACGATCATCATTGAGGCAACTGCGCAATCTTACGTAATCAATCGTCACGCTGCCTCACAAAAAATTTGGTATTCATCGCCAATTACGGGGGCTGATTATTTTTCCTTCGATGAAAAATCTGCAAAATGGCTTGATTCTAAGGGGGATGAGCTTGAAGAAAAATTACTCTCCGAACTCACGCAATAAATTTTTGATTATTTTTAGCCATCTCCAGCAGCAATTTACTTACCTCGAAGCGCTCGCCATATTTTTTATTTAACTCCTGCAACTTACTCACCACAGTCTGGATTCCGAGAGAATCTGCGTAGCTTAACACACCGCCACGGAACGCTGGAAATCCTGCCCCCATGATCATCGCCATGTCTAAATAACGCGCATTTTTCACGACATTTTCTTCCAAGCATTTTGCTGCTTCATTGACCATTGTTAGAATGCAGCGATCGATTATTTCTGAATCGGCGATGAGAGTTTGCCGAATATTTTTCTCCGCTCTAAGTGCAGATAAAATTTCTTCAATTCGCGGATTTATTCTGTTTTCTGCGTTGTGAATGTAGAAGCCTTGTCCCACTTTTTTCCCCAAGAGATCTTTGTGATTCTTGTAAATCTCATCAAGAATGTCAGCGACTCTCATGCGCTGCCCGTAAGCCTCAAACAATGAGTGAGCAACTTTTGCAGCAACATCAATTCCCACCACATCGGTCAAAATAAATGGCCCCATCGGCATGCCGAAATTTTCCATCACCTGATCAATTCTTTTGATTTCAGCGCCCTCTTGCAGCAAATAAGATGCCTCATTCATGCAGGGCAGGAGGATGCGATTAACCAAAAAGCCGGCAACATCCTTCACCACAATCGGAGTTTTTCCGAGTTTTTTTGAAAGCCTAACGATTGCCGCAACAGTTTTGTCGGAAGTTTTTTCGCCGCGAATTACCTCCACCAAAGGCATGCGATTCACCGGATTAAAAAAATGCATACCCGCGAAGCGCTCAGGATTCTGTAGAGCATGCGCCATTTCTGAAATTGAGAGAGATGATGTGTTGGAGGCGATGATTGCGTCTTTTGCTAAGTAAGCTTCTGCTTCAGCCAAGATTCTTTTTTTCACCGCAATATTTTCGACCACTGCCTCAATCACAATTTCAGCTTTTTCAAAGCCAGCAAAATCAAGTCCAGCACTGATGTTAGCAAGTTTCATACTAACTTGTTCTGGAACAATTTTTTTAATTTTTTTCAGCTGATTAAAAATTGTGATGACCTGCTGGTAGCCAAGAGCAATGGCATTTTGAGTGATGTCCTTAACACGAATGTCGATGTTGTTATTGGCGAAGAGCCAAGCAATTCCTCCTCCCATCACGCCAGCACCAAGTAATGCCGCGCTTGTAATTTCCTTAGTTCCAACAACATCTTCCTCAATTCCAGAATCTTTTTTTAGGGCTTCATTGGTGAAGAAAATCTCGATTAAATTTTTGGAGATGTCGCTGACGCATAATTCGCAAAATGCCTCGAGCTCAGTTTTGAAACCGCGGCTTACGTAAGTTTTTCCGTAAGTTCGCTTGATCACCTCTAAAGCCGAATGGAGCGGGATAGTGACCTTTGGTTTTTTCGTACAAATCCTTTTGGGCAAGGTAAAAAATTACGAATTTTCCGCAAAATAATGACTCGAAAATGAAGCGTCTTTTTTTGGCGTCAGACCTTTTTTGCAGGTAAGAATTTCGCTCACCATTTTGCAAAATTTCGGTCACGAAATGTCCGAGTTTTTCTTCTAGAAACTCTGCGCGAATGATGTCGTCAACGAGTCCGATCTTCAGCGCTTTTTTGGCATCAACAGACTTGCCAGACAGAATAATTTTTAGTGATTCTTGCAATCCAACCAAGCTTGGCAGGCGCTGCGTTCCGCCGAATCCAGGAATGATCCCAAGACTAACTTCTGGCAGGCCAAGTAAAGTTCTTGGATTAGCAATTGCGACGCGGTATTGGCAAGCGAGAGCAAGCTCTAAACCGCCACCAAGGCAGGCGCCGTCGATTACGGCGATGGTTGGAATTTTTAATTGGGCAATGTTTGTGAGAATATTTTGACCGCGCGAAACTTTTTCGAAGGCGTCTTGCGGGTCGCGAATAGCCTTGATTTCATTGATGTCAGCTCCGGCGATGAAGATGTCTTTTTTTGCGCTGGTAATGAGCAGAACGCGAATTGCTTTGTTGCCGTCAATTACGTTCAAAGCCTTCTCTAACTCCTCCAACACTGGCGCCGAGAGCTTGTTAATTTTTTCGTTCGGCAAATCAAAAACTAAATTTGCGACGCCATTTTTTTCGATTGAGAGCGTGAGAGTATTGGGCATGTGGCGATGGGAATTAAGGAACCTCTGAAAAACCTAGATTTTTCGAGAAATTTTTAGGAAGAAA
>CANMEW010000049.1 GCA_947496905.1 Rickettsiales bacterium
CCGGCAATTGTGGTGGCAATTTTGGTAAATATTCGTCACTTAAAAAAAAGTGAGAGCGAACGAAATCTGATGAGACGCAATGTTGAGAAGCTGAAAATCGGATTAAAAAAAATCGGAGCGAAAATTGTCGAAAATGAATCGCACATTATTTCCGTAAAAATAGGCGACGCCTCTAAGGCGAAAGCAGTTTCCAAACGCTTGCTTAACGAGTTCAACATTTACGTTCAGCACATTAATTACCCCACAGTTGTCAAGGGCGATGAGAGGTTACGCATTACTGTCACACCGCTCCATGATGATGAGATGATTAAAAATTTACTTTCGGCACTAGAGGTAACTTTAAAAATTTAGAGGATGAAAAAATTAAAAATTGGACTTGCTGGCTTGGGAATTGTTGGCAAGGGCGTTTACGAAATTCTTAAAAAAGACGCTGAATTGCTCGCCAAGCGCAGTGGTGTAAATATTGAAGTGGCGGCGGTTTCGGCGCGTAGTAAAAAAGATTTTATTGATGCGGGAATAAAGTTTTATCCAGACGCAATTGACCTCGCTACTGATCCAGAAATTGATGTTATTGTTGAGGTGATTGGTGGCGGTGGAGTGGCTAAAAACCTGATTGAAGCTGCTTTAAAAAATGGCAAAAAAATCGTTACCGCCAATAAAGCTCTGATTGCTGAAAGTGGTTTTGAATTGGCGCAACTAGCTGAAAAGGTCGGAAGTCAGGTTGCTTATGAAGCCTCTTTTGCTGGGGCGACGCCAATAATAAAAATTTTTAAAGAAGGTTTGGCGGCGAATGAAATCAAAGAATTTTACGCCATTTTAAATGGCACCTGCAATTTCATTTTAACCAAAATGAAAAATGAAAATCTTGATTTTGCCTCGGCACTCAAGGAGGCGCAAGATTTAGGTTATGCAGAATCTGACCCAACTTTTGACATTAAGGGGATCGACACTGCTCACAAATTAACAATCTTGGCGGCAATCGCATCTGGCGCAAAGCCAGTATTTAAGGGGATTCACATCGAGGGTGTGGATGAGGTGACAATCGAGGACATCAATTTGGCGGATGAGCTTGGCTACAAAATTAAACTTTTAGCTATTTACAAAAATTTGGATGAAGGCACTCAGCAAGCGGTTTATCCGGCTTTAATCAAGAGTTCTGAAAAAATTTCTCAGGTTGATTCAGCCTTCAACGCAATTCTAACCAGAGCTTCAAATGCTGGATGGAACTTCGTTGTTGGTTCCGGCGCAGGTAGCCTTCCAACCGCATCAGCAATAGTTGCAGACTTAGTTGACATCGCAACTAACCGACTGTCGCCAATGTTTTCTGTGAAAAGTGCAGACCTACTTGAAAGTAAGATCGCAAAAATTTCTCAGAGATTTGGGCAATATTTCTTGAAAATATTGGTGAATAAAAATGCGGCACAAAAAACCAATTTAGCGGAAGAGATTTTTGGTTCAAAAATTGAAGTCGAAAAAGTTGTTTTTCTCGACAAGGGCGAGGAGATTTTATGTGGTTTTCTGACTGGTGAACAAATGGAGCAAAACGTGTTAGACATCTTCCGAAATTTTGATCCAACTCTAGTTAAATCCGCAAAATTTTTGCGGGTCGAAACCACTAATTTTTAAATTTTTTTGGTAGGTTAAATGACTGATTTTTTACTCGAGATTTTAAGCGAAGAAATTCCTGCCGTAATGCAAAAATCGGCAGCAGAAAATTTTCTACGAATTGCCTCCGAAACTTTCGCTAAAAGCGGACTCACCTACGACTTCTCTCAAATCAAAACATTCATCACTCCTCGTCGATTAGCCCTTGTCATTAGCGGCTTAAAACCAACTCAAGAAATTCCAGAAACTCAAAAAATTGGTCCCAAAATTAATGCCGACAAAAAAGCCATTGAAGGGTTTTTGAGGTCGGTTGGATTGAGTAATGAATCCGAATTGAAGAGAATCGACAATGCTGGGCAGGCATGCTACGCCTATATCAAACCCGCTTTTGAAATTAAAACTTCTGAAATCATCAAAGGTTCTTTGCTGCAAATTTTGCAAAAAATGACCGGTACTTGGACAAAATTAATGAGATGGGATGTCGATGGAGATCTTCAGCCGCGCTGGATCAGACCAATTCGTAATGTCGCCTGCATGCTTGGTTCTGAGGTGATTGATGTCGATTTCGCGGGATTAAAATCAAACAATCTAACTTTTGGACATTTTTTAAAAAGCCATGAAACATTGGTAATAAAGGACGTGGTAGATTACCGTACGCTGCTTGAAAAAAATTTAGTCATTCTGGATCAGGTGCAAAGAAAGAAAAAAATCATCGAACAAATTGCAAAAATTACATCTGAGCTTCAGCTGGATTTAATTGATGAAGAAAAATCTCCACTTCTCGACGAGGTGGTTGGTCTCTGCGAATGGCCTACAGCATTGGTTGGATCGATCGATCAGAAATTCTTAGATTTACCGGACGAGGTTTTAATTCTAACATTAAAGCTCAATCAAAGATATTTTTGCCTCAAGAATAGCGAAGGAATCCTGTCGTCAAAATTTATTTTCGTGGTTAATTCTACCGACAGCTCCAACCAAAAAAAAATTATTCAAGACAACGAGAAGTTAGTTTGCGCTCGCTTAAGTGATGCCGAATTTTTCATTTCAGAAGATCTCAAAAAGCCTCTATTTTCAATGGTTGATGAGCTTAAAAAAGTTATTTTTCACCAAAAGCTTGGGTCGGTTTACAGTAAGGTAAAACGCTTAAATGCTTTGTCGAAATTTCTCTCCATTTTCATTCCGCATTGCTCACTTTCTTTGGCGGAAAGATCTGCTGATTTATGCAAGGCTGACTTAGTCACTAAGGCCGTTGCAGAGCTACCAGAGCTACAGGGAAAGATCGGTAGTTTCTATGCTCACAAGCAAAAGGAAGATAAAAAAATTGTTGCTGCAATCTACGAGCATTACTTGCCACTCGGTCCAAGTTCAGAATTACCAAAAACCGCGCTCGGAATAATGCTCTCTATCGCCGATAAAATGGACTCAATAGTTGGATTTTTTTTGGCGAACGAAAAGCCTACGAGTTCTAGAGATCCTTATGCCCTAAGGCGTGCAGCGCTTGGAATTATTAGAATTTCTTTCCAAGAGAAAATCGCTTTTCCAATCAGAATTTTGATCGAAAAATCTCTAAATAGTTACCAAGCGAAATTGGTGAAGGATCTTTTGAAAGATGGGGAAGGGGGGTTTAACGAAAAGAAAAAAAATCTCGTTGAGGAAATTATTAAATTTTTTGTCGAAAGGCTAAAAGTTTATCTCAAGGAAAATGAGCTGCTGAGGCAGGACATCATTAACGCCGTGATCGATGAATATGTTCGAAATCTTGAAGCGCATAAATATTTCGACATTCTTTACCTCGCTAAAAAAATTAAATTTTTAGACGGTTTTGTAAAAAATTCTGAGCATCAAAAAATTATCGAGCTCTACAAAAGGTCGGTGAATATTCTAGCAATTGAGGAGAAGAAAGACGGAAAAGAATATCGTGGCAAGCCTTCTAGGCTAAGCTTCAAAACCAAATATGAGCGCATCCTTTACCGGCGTATCAAACAAATTTCTTCTAGTTTTAAGAAGCTGATTATTCGCGGTGAATTTGAATCAGCCTTCAAATTGTTGAATATTTTAGAAATCCCACTCTCTCACTTTTTTGATCATGTCATGGTCAATGACGAAGATCTTGATCTGCGTGAAAATCGCCTGCTACTACTTTCAAAAATTCGTAGTTTGTTCAATGAGGTGGCCGACCTTAATGCGATCGAAGTTTAAAAAAGTTTCAACGTTGCAAATTACTTTTCTGCTTCTTAGGTTCCGCGTCCACGCACAAGCGGGCGTAGCTCAGTGGTAGAGTGCAACCTTGCCAAGGTTGATGTCGAGGGTTCGAATCCCTTCGCCCGCTCCATCTTCTCTCCCCCCTCACAACCTCTCCCTCCTCACGAATCCTTAAGAGGAGCGGATCTGCTCACATCTGAAATCCACAACAACAAAATTTAAAATGACTCAATTCGCCAAGCTTACATTGCCGAATGGCAAGGAAATTAATTTGCCAATTCGTGAGGCAACCATTGGTCAAAATGTGATCGACATTACCTCGCTCTACAAAGAGAGTGGCATGTTCACCTACGATCCGGGCTTTCTTGCCACTGCTTCATGCGAGTCAAAAATAACTTTTATTGATGGTGATCAGGGTGTCTTGCGGCATGGTGGTTACTCAATCGAAGAGCTCGCGAAAAAAAGCGAATATTTGGAAGTGGCATACCTTCTTTTGAATCACGAATTGCCAACGAATCAGCAATACCGCGAATTGCGAAGTGGCATCATCAGAAACATGTTGGTTCATGAGCAAATCGGAATTCTCTACCGCGGCTTCCCAAGGCGTGCGCATCCAATGGCAATTCTTGTTGGAGCGGTTGCTTCACTTTCCGCATTTTACCACGAAACAATGAACATCGCGACGCCTGAAGGTAGGATGGACGTGGTTTACAAGATCATCGCCAAAATGCCGACACTTGCGGCAATGGCTTACAAATATTCTATTGGCGAGCCAATTATTTACCCAAACAAGGAATATGGTTTTGCGGAGAATTTTCTGCACATGCTCTTCGACAAGCCAAATCACCAGCACAAGGTCAGTCCAACAATTGCGAAGGCGATGGAAATGATTTTTGTTTTACATGCCGACCATGAACAAAATGCTTCGACCTCAACAGTGCGCTTGGCGGGCTCGTCTGGAGCTAATCCATTCGCGTGCATCGGAGCGGGAATTTCTTCGCTTTGGGGTCCGGCGCATGGTGGTGCGAATGAGGAGGTGATTGAAATGCTGCAAGAAATCGGCACGAAGGAGCGTATTCCAGAATTTATTAATCGCGCCAAAGATAAAAATGATTCCTTCCGTCTAATGGGCTTCGGGCACAGGGTTTACAAGAATTACGATCCTCGTGCGGCGGTGTTGAAAAAAGCCTGCGACGAAGTTTTGGGAGAGCTTGGCATCAAGGATCCGCTCCTCGACATCGCAATTGAGCTCGAAAAAATTGCGCTTAATGACGATTATTTCGTGTCACGAAAACTTTTCCCTAATGTCGATTTCTACTCCGGAATCATCTACAAAGCCTTGGGTATTCCAAGTAATTTATTTACGGTGATTTTTGCTATTGCGCGCTCTGCTGGGTGGGTTTCGCAATGGAAGGAGATGATTGAGGATCCGGCGTTTAAAATTGGCAGACCTCGCCAACTCTACACCGGACATGTGCAAAGAGATTACGTTGATTTGGCTTTGAGGAAGTAATCCTGAATAAATCTCTACTACGAAAACAAAAAAACCTCGGCCTCAAATTTTTTGAAGCCGAGGTTTTTATTTTGGTTAGACATTCTTACAACTACAGGCTGAAGCTCATCGTTAGTAGGTGAGATTTTTTTCTTTCGATGAATGACTTGAAGAGATCTTCATAATCGGATGGAAGAGCCTTGTGCAGAGATCCCCTGGTGACTGCGCCCTCAACGTAGGAGGCGACATTTTTGTAAAGATCAAAAATTTCCAAAGTGAATTTATTGTCGATGAAAGTCAGTGGCTTAAAAACTGATGCCATGCAAATGTCGACCAGTAAAAATTTATTTCCATCGAAGTAGGGATTAAACTTCATGTATTTGTCGAAGATGGCCAATCTTGCGACGATCTCAGCTTTTTTGATGTCGAATTGTTCTTGGTTCTGAGCAAAAATCATGCCGAAAGTTCCAGCTAAAATTCCGCTGCTAAATTCCATCCAAGAACGGTGCCACGCTTTGGTGTAAGGATCTTGCGGATGAAGAGGAATTTCCGGAAAAGCCTCTTCGAGATATTCGCAAATGGCGAGTGATTCAAATAGCACTTTGTCTCCAACGTAAAGCAGTGGAACCTTCCCCAAAGGAGAATCTTTCAAAAACCAATCTGGCTTGTTAGCGAGATCAACTTCAACTTTTTCGTAGGGAATATTTTTTTCGATTAGCACCATTTCAACGCGATGGCAGTAAGGAGAAAAGCGAGATGCGGCTAGTTTAATTTTGTCAGGCATTTTGTTTTTGGTTAGGTTGGATTGGGTGGGGGGGTTAAGTGTAGTCTTCTAAATTAAGTTTGGGTCCGAGATCAAAAAACATTTCATCGTGGGTTGCGATGATTACTAGTCCATCTTCTCCAATTCTAGATTTGATCAGTCCGTGAAGTTTTACTTTCCCCTCCTTGTCTAAATTATTTGAAGGCTCATCTAGTAACCAAAGGGTTGCAGGGCAGGCAAGTAGCTTTGCCAAAATCACTCGCCTTTGCCAACCGGCAGAAAGATTTTTTATTTTTTCGTCAGCTAAATTTGTTAGTCCAAAAAAATTTAAAGCTGACGGAATCGCGATTTCAGTGTCTGCAAGGCGGGCAAAAAAAAGTAAATTTTCTGCAACAGTCAGTTCGGATTTTAGAAAATTTTTGTGACCAAGAAACTGCGTGTCTCCGTTAAAATCGTCGCGAAAATTTTCGACATCATTACCGCCCCACAAAATTTTTCCTGTATTTGCTTGCGAAATTCCGGAGATAATTTTTAGCAAACTAGTTTTTCCACAGCCATTTCTACCAGTAATGACGAGAGCTGATCCGGTGCTCACAGAAAAGCCTAAGCCAGAAAATATTTTTTTTCGGTCTTTGAGAAGTGAAAGATTTTCGATTGTTAGCATGCTCTTTTTGACTCCAACCTACTGATTTTATTGACCATGACAGATTTAAAATTTTACGAATATTCCGATGTAAAAAATCCAAAACAGTTGGTGATTTTTCTGCATGGATACGGTGCGAATGGTGAGAATTTAATCAGTTTGGCTCGCGAATTTAAACATGTTTTACCGGAAGCTCATTTCATTTCTCCAAATGCGATTGAGCCTTGGGAGGGTGGGTTTCCGCACTCCTACCAGTGGTTTTCTTTGAGCAATGGCATCGAGAGAAAAAATTTAAGCGTGGTGGCAAGTGACATTAAAAACGCCAATAAAATTCTTGGAAATTTCATCGATGTGCAACTTTCTCGCTTCAACTTAGTAACGAAAAATTTATTCATTGTTGGGTTTTCGCAAGGCGCGATGATGTCGATTTATCAAGGATTCATCAGGCCAGAAAAGCCAGCAGGAATAATTTCATTTTCTGGAAAAATAATTTTACCAGAAATGTTGGGTGAGAAAATTATTTCCAGACCAGAAATCTGCTTAATTCACGGAGAGGAAGATTCCGTCCTGCCATTCGAAAATTTCTTGGAAGCTAAAAAATTTCTCGAAGAAGAAAAAATTTCTCACGAATCTCACGCCATTCCAAACTTAGATCACTCAATTGATTTGCGCGGAATTCGTCTCGCTACAAATTTTGTTAAATCACAATTTCTTGCGAGTTGAGAAGAAATTTTTTCCAAAGTTTTGTTTCCGCTTGCACTTTGATTTCTCGTTTTTACATTCCCGCGACCCTTCTGTCACCTGCTTTCAGCACATCTGTCAATCTTCTCATCAAACATGAAAAATAAAGGAAAAATCACGCAAATAATTTCTGCTGTCGTTGACGTGGAATTCGAAAATGGCGAAATGCCAGCAATTTACAACGCGCTGGAATGTCAAAATGATGGCAAAAAATTAGTGCTCGAAGTTGCACTTCACATTGGCGAAAAAACTGTGCGCGCAATCGCGATGGACTCTACTGACGGCTTGGCGCGTGGCACTGAAGTCACCGACACCGGCCTTCCAATTTCTGTTCCGGTTGGAGAAGGAACTCTTGGCAGAATCATGAATGTGATTGGTGAGCCAATTGATGAAAAAGGTCCAATTGAATCAGTAGAACTTTCTCCAATTCATGCTCCAGCTCCAGAGCTTTCCGAGCAAGCAACTGAAACCGAAATTCTTGTTACTGGAATTAAAGTAATCGACCTTCTAGCGCCTTACGCCAAAGGTGGAAAGGTTGGACTATTCGGTGGTGCGGGAGTTGGTAAAACAGTTTTGATCATGGAGCTCATCAACAACGTTGCGAAAGCTCACAGTGGTTATTCAGTTTTTGCCGGCGTTGGTGAAAGAACTCGCGAAGGAAATGACCTCTACCACGAGATGATGGATTCAGGCGTTATTGACGTAAAAAATCTAAAAAATTCCAAAGTGTCCTTGGTTTACGGGCAAATGAACGAACCACCGGGAGCTCGTGCACGCGTGGCTTTAACTGGTCTTACTCAAGCTGAATATTTCCGCGACAAGGAAGGTCGCGACGTACTTTTCTTCGTCGACAATATTTTCCGCTTCACGCAAGCCGGTTCAGAAGTTTCTGCACTTTTGGGTCGCATCCCTTCAGCGGTAGGCTACCAACCAACTCTCGCAACTGAAATGGGTGTGATGCAAGAGAGAATTACCTCAACAAAACGTGGCTCAATCACTTCTGTTCAAGCAATCTACGTTCCGGCTGATGACCTTACCGATCCTGCTCCAGCAACTTCATTTTCGCACTTAGATGCGACAACAGTTCTTTCGCGTCAAATTGCTGAAATCGGAATTTATCCAGCGGTTGATCCACTCGATTCAACCTCTCGTATTCTTGATCCACGCATTGTTGGGCAAGAACATTACGACACTGCTCGCGAGGTGCAAAAAACTCTCCAAGCTTACAAATCACTTCAGGACATCATCGCAATTCTAGGCATGGACGAGCTTTCAGAGGAAGACAAACTCACTGTTTCGCGTGCTAGAAAAATTCAACGATTCCTGTCTCAGCCTTTCCATGTTGCTGAAGTTTTCACTGGCGCTCCTGGAAAATGGGTAGCTCTGAAAGATACCATTTCTAGCTTCAAAGCAATTTGCACTGGTGACTATGATCACCTTCCTGAAGCCGCTTTCTACATGGTTGGCGGAATTGACGAAGCGATTGCGAAAGGTGAAAAACTTTTGAAAGATTCAAAATAACATGCCCTCACTCTCCCTCGAAATAATTTCTCCATCTGGCATCATTTTTAAAGGCGATTGTCACATGGCTGTCATTCCATCTGTTTCCGGCGAAATAGGTGTGATGCATGGTCA
>CANMEW010000050.1 GCA_947496905.1 Rickettsiales bacterium
ACAATCAACAGCTAATGGGAAAAACTAGTCCAGATGGCGGAGTTTTTTTAGCGGGAATGATGCCAGAAGTGCAGGTGGATAAAATTGTCAATTACGCCATGGACAAGGGTAAATTCAGCTTCGCCATTATTGCTCCAAATAATCAGTACGGAAAAACCATCACCGATCTTTTTAAAAAAATTGTCAGAAGTCGCGACGGAAATTTCATCACTTCAGAATTTTACGATTCTGACAACAAGATTGGGGGAGAAGGTTTGGACAGGTCAGTGGAGCGCGTGATTAACTCCTTCAGTGTACCATCTCACCTTACTGATGGAAAGAATAAATTGAAAAAAGATGCCGTCATTAATGAGGCTGACTACAGTTACCCGCAAGTAATTTTGATTCCGGAATCGGGAAAAATTTTGTCAAAAATTGTCGCCTCAATCAAAAAGCAAAATAAGGAGGAGAGGGATTTTCAAATTATTGGCACGAGCCAGTGGGACGACATCTCAACGCTTAATGACATCAATTTGGTGGGTGCATGGTTTGCTTCACCAGAGAATGAAAAATTCCGCAATTTCGAAAAATCTTACTACCAAATTTACGACAAATTTCCGCCGCGAATTTCTTCAATTGCTTACGACGCGGTGACGGTGATTTCAGAAGTGATTGATCGTAAAAAAGGCGCGCCAACAGTGAGCGATTTCACCGGCTACGCCAATCCACCAAAAAATGGTTTTGAAGGAATTGACGGGTTGTTCAGATTCTTACCCAATGGTTTAGTGCAAAGAAACTTGGCAATATTGCAGGTGGGGAATGGTCGATTTGAAGTGATTGAGAAGCCGCTGGATCAGTTTTTGAAATATTAGAAATTAATCAAATTCGAACTTCGTTCAAATTTGGTGCTGATCGAATACTCTACCGATCCACCTCACCGAAGACGATGTCTTGAGTTGAAATTACCGTCACGACGTCGGCGAGCATGTGACCCTTCACCATGAATTCTAAACCTTGCAAATGAGCAAATCCGGGCGCGCGAACGCGGCAGCGGTGCGGTTTATTCCCGCCGTCGGAAATTAAATAAACGCCGAACTCGCCTTTTGGCGCTTCCACTGCGGAGTAAGTCTCTCCCGCCGGAACGTTGTAGCCTTCAGTGTAAAGTTTGAAATGGTTAATCATCGCTTCCATTGAGTGCTTCATTTCACCTCTTTTTGGTGGAGCGATTTTCGGGTCATCAACTACAATTGCGCCCGCCGGCATTTTTTCCACACATTGCTTGATTAACTTCACCGACTCGCGCATTTCCTGAACGCGAATTAAATAGCGGTCGTAGGAGTCGCCATGTTTTCCGATGGGAATGTCAAAACTAAGTTGGTCGTAAATTTCGTAAGGCTGTGATTTGCGTAAGTCCCAAGCGATGCCGGAGCCACGAATCATCGGGCCAGAAAATCCCCAATCCAAAGCCTGCTGTTTGGAAACGATGCCAATCTCAACCATCCTTTGTTTGAAGATTCGATTTTCGGTGAGGAGTGACTCCAGATCGTCGAGATGTTTCGGAAATACTTTGGCGAATTCTAAAATTTCTTCGAGTAATCCAGTTGGTAAATCTTGATGAACTCCACCTGGGCGGATGTAAGCAGCGTGCATTCTTGAGCCCGAAACTTTTTCGTAAAATCCCATCATTTTTTCGCGCTCTTCAAACAACCAAAGCAGCGGCGTCATGGCGCCGACATCAAGCGCCTGAGTGGTAACTGCCATGATGTGATTCAAAATTCGTGTGATTTCTGAAAACAAAACGCGGATGTAGCTGGCGCGTAGCGGAATTTTACAGCCCAAAAGTTTTTCTACTGCCAGTGCGTAAGCATGCTCTTGGCACATTGGTGAGACGTAGTCTAGGCGGTCAAAATATGGAACGGCTTGTAGGTAAGTTTTGTATTCGATTAATTTTTCAGTGCCGCGGTGAAGTAAGCCAATGTGCGGATCGGCGCGGGCAATGACTTCGCCGTCCATTTCAAGTACGAGACGCAAAACGCCGTGTGCTGCAGGATGTTGCGGACCAAAATTAATGGTCATGTTTTTAGTTTCTGTTTTGGATGACATCGAAGCTGAGGCGTTGTTAATAAATTAAACGGATAAATGAAAAAATTTTCTCTCTTTTTTACAATTTTTTCTCTGCTCTTAACAGGCGATGAAGCCTTGGCACGACACAGAAAAAAGCCACAAGTTAAAATTATCCCAACAATTTCTGCCGAATATTTTTTTCAGGTAAATCTTTCGCAAAGTGAGTGCGAAAAATTTGCTGGAGGCGAGTGTTTTCGTCGCGACAAAATGCGTGACGAGCCTTACTACCATCAAACAAAAATTACGATTTTTCGCGGAAAAGTTTTTGCCGAGCAATTTTCTAAAAGTTCGGGGGAGAGATTATTTTTAAAGGTTAGGGATGGGTCTTACGAAATTGCGAGTGGTGAGGAAAATTTGATTTCCTTTGCCGCAAAAAATGGAGAGGTGAGCGATTTGAAATTGCTCAAAGGTGATTTAACCAAGGAGAAAAAATTGGAATCAAGATGTGATTTATCGGAGGCTATTTACGGATTCCATCAAGCCTACGATCCGTCGCAAATTATTGCGAGATCGAGGTTATTTCAAGACGAATATAATTTTGATGGCTTGAAGGAGTTGTTATTTTTTGTGGAAAAAAATAATCAGACCGAGGTGATGGCTTTGGTTGAGAAGCGAGGTCGTGGCATGGCAGCAATCAAAGACATTCGCTTGTGTAAAAAACCAAGCTCGGAAAATTATTTTTTGAAGCATGTTAGCGATGAGGAATGTCAAGCAAATCGCGAAGAGAATGTTGCGGAATGCCTGAAATACAGCGCCTGCACCGATTATTTGGTGGTAAAAAATTGCGATGTTTTGCTGCTCGCGGATCCGATTAATTAGGGAACCTCTGAAAAACCTAGATTTTTCGAGAAATTTTTAGGCAACAAATTTTTGAGCAGGAAAGCGTACCTTGATGTACGATTCGAGCACAGGGATCGAGCTTAGGCTCGATGCCCGTTCTTGCTAAAAATGCTTCGCATTTTTTTAACGCGGAAACCTACGCGAAAAAATTTGGTAACGAAGAAATTTCCGAAAAGGATGGTTTTTCAGAGGTTCTTTAGCTAATAGTGTCTAGAGATGCCCTTTATTTAAGCCCGTATTTTTTACTCAAATAATCACGAATGTCGTCAACCTCTTTTTGTTTGAGGGCGCGATCAAAAAGAATTACTTCGGAAATGTTTCCAACAAGAAATCTGTCTGATTGTCCGAGCAAAGTCCTATCCAGCGAATCACCAAGTGAGGCGCTCATTAAGCCGCTATCGACAGAATTTTGTGCGGCAGTAGGAGTGGCCGGAGAACTTGCCACGCCATTACCAATAATCTGCTTACTGTTTATCCATGCTAAATTAGATCTGCTTGATGGAGATGTGATTTCAGCATTTCTAACGAAAGATGCGATGTAACTTATGTTAGGTTTTATGGCATTACCGGTGCCAAAATTTGAATCGCTAGAAGCAGGATTTGTTGTGGCGTGAGTAGCGCGGAAGGTAGCTGGGGATGTATGAATAGACGGTGAAATTGAAAAAGTGATGGTGGATGTGCCAATAGCGTTATTGTCGACAAAACTATTGTTGGAATCGAGGTAAATGCCAAACAGGTTGTTATTACGACCCGGTTCCACTGCCGCGTTAAACACAATGAAGAATGAGTAATTGCCTGATGAAAGTGAGATGTTGGATGCGTTGAGAACATTTCCGTTTGGACTGGTAGGAGTAAACTTAACTGATGGAATGCCATTAATGCCATTTTTTACGTAAGTTGGTCTGTTGTCAGGGGTAGGTTGTGTAAAATTTATCTTCGTCAACTGTTGCGGGTTAATGTCGTACCAATTTGTAATTCGGTCTGTATCATCTTCCTCGGCATCATCAAAACTCTCCTCACTCGATGTCTCAAGCCAAAAAACTAGATCACTAATCGAACTAACTGGGGAACTTTTTGTAAGACTTCTCGCTGAACTTAGCTTCATTTCAAAAACCATCCTACTGGCTTGCGTGACGCCAGCAACTAAAATTCCGATGATTAGAATTACGATCGAGAGCTCAATGAGCGAGAAGGCTTTGTTTGTTTTCATGTGGGGGGGTGTGGGGGTTGGTTGGAAGAGAAGAGAATTGTAAAATTAAGAAAAATTCAAAATTATTTTTGAATAAATTCTTTTAAAATTCCCAAAATTTGCTTTCTGACCTCATTTTTAGGGAGGTCGTTTTTTACAACAAAATCTGCCTTTGAAATTCTTTCTGAATTGCTGATTTGATGCGAGAAAATCTGTTCAAATCTTTCGCTTAAACCAGATAAATCAGAATTTTTTTCTGCTTTTTCGCGAGCTAGGAAACGTTTTTTTTGAATCGATTTCTGAGTGATGATCGCGATGACTACATCGCATTTATAGCCTTTCTTTTCAAGGAGAAGGGGGATGTTTAAGACGGCTAATTCCTTTTTCTCTTGGTGTGCTGATTTTAGAAATTCTTGATATTTTTTTCTGACCCGCGGGTGAAGAATTTTTTCTAAAATTTTTAACTTTTTTTTGTCGGCAAAAACAATTTTGCCTAAAACTTGTCGATTTATTCTGTTGTCAACAAAGCTTTCGAGAAATTCCTTTTTGACTAGGTGAATTGTTACTTCGTCACCTTCCAATAAATTGTGAACTTCTACGTCTGCATCAAAAATTGCAGCGCCATTTTTTCTAAAAATTTCCGCAACAAAATTTTTCCCCGAAGACACTCCTCCGGTTAGCCCAATTATTTTCATTCAAGTTCTGGCGGGATTTTTACTTGGCAGAATTGCAAATATCCCCTCACGCCGCGCTTTAATTCTTCCAAATTTTTTTCTGAATTTGCTTCACATCTTGCGACTAAAACGGGTTGCGTGTTAGAAGCGCGAATCAACCACCAACCTTTGTCAGAAGTAACTCTGATTCCATCAATGTCGTTAAAATCTAAGCCAGATTCTTTTAAATTTTCCTTCAATGACTCGATGATTTTGAACTTTTTTTCCTCAGAACATTCGATGCGAATTTCTGGAGTCGAGAAGGTTTGTGGCAGCGATTTTCTAAGGTGAGACAGTGAGTGTGGAGATGTAAAAAGAATGTTGATGATGCGAATTGCAGCGTAGAGAGCGTCGTCAAAACCAAAATATTTGTCGGCAAAAAAAATGTGGCCCGACATCTCGCCGGCAAGTGCCGCCTTAGTTTCCTTCATTTTTGCTTTGACGAAGGAATGACCAGTTTTCCACATGATTGGTTGACCACCAGCTTTGGCAATTTCGTCAAACAAAACATTGCTGGCTTTGACATCGGCAATGATTACCGATCCTGGTTTTTCCTGTAAAATTTCGCGTGCGTAAAAGACCATGAGCTGGTCTCCCCAAATGATCCCGCCCTCATTGTCGACTACGCCAATGCGGTCGCCATCGCCATCAAAAGCGATTCCTAAATCGCAATTCTCTTCCGCAACTGTTTTGATTAAATCTTGCAGATTTGCTGGTACTGTTGGGTCGGGATGGTGATTAGGAAAATTCCCATCAATTTCTTCAAACAGCAGAACGTGGTCGGCGGCAATTCTTTCGCTTAATTTTTTCATTACCTCGCCAGCAGATCCGTTGCCAGCATCCCAAGCGATTTTGATTTTTTTCTTTGGCGTGAAGTCATCAAGCTCATCGAGTAAATGACTTTTACTCTCTGCTAAAATGCAATCCGACAAAATTCTTTCGATGTAATCGGGCTGAATATTTTTCTCTTCAAACCTTCCTTCGCCTTCCACAAAATCGCCAAGACTAGCTACTTTTGACAGATCGATAATATCATCACCGTAGAATGGACGGTCTTTCAGAGCAATTTTGAATCCATTGTGATTACCAGGATTGTGCGAACCAGTTACCATGATTCCAGCATCTAGATCGAGATGATAAACCGAAAAATAAAGCATCGGAGTTGGTCCCATTCCGACATCGGTAACATCCAAGCCAGATTCCAACAAAGCTTTGATTAGTTGCGCTTTTAACGCTGGAGAGCTAAGGCGACCGTCGCAGGCAACGGAAATTTTTTTCTTACTATTTTTTTGTAAAAAACTGGCGAAAGATTTTCCGACAAAAAACGCATCTCGGTCGAAAAGTGTTTCGCCGTAAATTCCACGAATGTCGTAGGCGCGAATGATTGAAGGGTGGAAGTTGTGAGTGGTGGTCATGTGGATTAATTTATGGTTTCGTCACTTACGCTTGGTAGAGGGCTGCCCATTACTGAGCTTGCGGCAGAAGTAGTTTGCGAAGATGCTGTGCGAATTGTTTTGCCTGCCAGCAAGTCTTTAATTTCGTCGCCACTTAAGGTTTCATATTCCAGCAAAGCTTGGGCGAGTTTTTCGAGATCAGCTTTTTTGTCAGCCAAAATATTTTTGGCGCGCTGCAAGGCTTCGCTCACAATCCGCTTCACTTCTTCGTCGATAATTTTTCCAGTTTCTTCCGAATAGACTTTGTTCGCAGCGTAGAATTTTGCGCCATCCTCCTCACTGTAATCGATTGTTCCAACTCTGTCGCTTAAGCCCCAGCGTGTCACCATGTTGCGTGCCATGTCGGTTGCTTGCGAAATGTCCGACGATGCGCCAGTTGTGACTTGATCGTAACCAAAAATTAACTCTTCGGCAGCGCGTCCACCCATTGCAACGGTTAGGTCGTCTAAAAGTTTGGCGCGAGTAATTGAGAAGCGATCGGTTTCCGGTAAGCGCATTACGAGTCCCAATGCGCGGCCTCGTGGAATGATTGTTGCTTTGTGGATTGGGTCAGAATTTGGAGAGTTAATCGCGGTGATTGCATGACCAGATTCATGGTAGGCTGTCAGTTCTTTTTCTGATTTTTGCATCACCATCGATTTTCTTTCCGCTCCCATCATAATTTTATCCTTCGCCTCTTCGATATTTTTCATCGTCACCATTTTTTGATTGTAGCGAGCAGCCATTAGTGCGCCCTCATTCACCAAATTTGCGAGATCAGCACCGGCAAAGCCCGGTGTTCCGCGTGCAACAGTTTTGACGTCGATGTCTGCAGCGGCGGCAATTTTCTTCAAATGCACATTTAGAATTTGCTCACGTCCAAGAATATCGGGATTTGGAACTGTGACTTGGCGATCGAAGCGACCAGGGCGTAGAAGAGCTCGATCCAAAACATCGGGACGATTTGTTGCCGCAATAATTACCACGCCTTCATTTTCGGAGAAGCCGTCCATCTCAACGAGTAGTTGGTTGAGAGTTTGTTCGCGCTCGTCATTACCGCCACCAACACCACTTCCTCTGTGGCGTCCGACCGCATCAATTTCGTCAATAAAAACGATGCAAGGCGCAGATTTTTTTGCTTGCTCAAACATGTCGCGAACGCGGCTTGCGCCAACGCCGACAAACATTTCAACAAAGTCAGAGCCAGAAATTGAAAAAAATGGAACGCCCGCTTCGCCAGCAATGGCTCTAGCAAGTAATGTTTTGCCAGTTCCGGGAGATCCGATTAGTAAACAGCCGCGCGGAATTCTGGCGCCGACCGCGGTGTATTTTTGTGCATCCTTGAGGAAATCGACAATTTCTGTTAGCTCTTGTTTTGCTTCGTCAATTCCGGCTACGTCAGCAAATGTGACTTTTGTCTTACTTTCCTGCAAAAGCTTAGCGCGAGATTTTCCAAAACCAAAAGCTCCTCCACGTCCACCGCCAGAGGCTCCACGAGAAAGAAAAATCCACAGACCAATCATCAAAATGAATGGTAACCAACCTAAAATTCCGGCAGCGATTCTTTCCCCTTTGCTGACAAGTGGGATGGCGTTGATCTCTACACCCTTCTCCCGCAGTCTTTCCACGAGGTTTGGATATTCGGGGAGGTAGGTGTAAAATTGTGAGCCATCCTTGAGTTTGCCGACAAGGTCACTGCCTTTTATCTCGACCTGAGCTACTTCTCCAGCATCGGCTTTTTTCATGAATTCACTGAAAACTATTTTGTTTCCAGCCATACCATCAGGCCCACCAATGAGGTTTGAAATTGTCAGCACTACAGCAAAAACAGCCAGCCAAATTAAAAAGTTTTTTCCAGAATTTTTCATTGAGAGTTTTTTTTGAGAGTTGAGTTAAGATTTAATTTCTGCCTGAAGAGTTTGTCGTGAATGATGCAGAGAATGTTTGCTGAACGTCCATTGCCTCCGCATCTGTTCTTGGTCTTGAATTTTTTTGTTCATCACTTCTGAGCGATATTTCTTCTGCTTTCCTTTTTTTGTGCGACCGCTTCCATTCAAGCCTTCCACCATCGCCTCCTCTCAATTCGCGGTCTTCTAAAATTTTTATCCATCTTGAGTCTTCTTGAGCTTTTTTCGTAATCTGCGCTACCTGCACCCTGTCTGCCCAACACACTTTTTTTGATTGCTCTTCCTCAATTACTATTTCTCTAAATTCATCTAAACACATTTCTACGCAGTCTCGTGCTACGTCAGACATGACATCCAAGTGGCATTGCTAACCAAATATAGAAAAGAACTTTTTTCTATTAAAAAACAGAAAAATCGAATGAAAAATCATGTCGATTGCTTTCGAGTAACGCTTGGTTCTTCTGTTGAGTCGAGCAAGGTAATGTCTGATCAGAGAGTTTTTTGATTCGACCAAAGAGGTCTCTGCTTTTGTAACCACATGTCTTTCTGCAATCTTGTATTGCTTGTAAACTTCGTAAT
>CANMEW010000051.1:0-1054 GCA_947496905.1 Rickettsiales bacterium
CTTCTAACCACCATGCAGCAGGGAGATATTTTCTTCATCGATGAAATTCACCGCTTGAACAAAAACGTCGAGGAAGTGCTCTACGCCGCGATGGAGGACTTCAAGCTCGACATCATCATTGGTGAAGGTCCGGCAGCGCGCGCGATTAAAATTGATCTTCCGAAATTCACTTTGGTTGGCGCTACTACTCGCGTCGGATTAATTGCCAATCCACTGAAAGACCGCTTTGGCATTCCACTGCGAATAAATTTTTATAATGCTTCCGAACTTGAAAAAATCGTCATTCGTGATGCGCGAATTTTGGAAATCGAAATTGAGAAAAATGCGGCGCATGAAATTGCCAAGAGATCGCGCGGGACGCCGAGAATCGCCATTCGCCTGCTAAAAAGGGTGCGCGATTTTGCATCGCATGCTGGAGAAGAAATCATCAGTCAGAGCATGGCCGACCATGCTTTAAAACGCTTAGAAATCGATGCGGCAGGGTTAGATGCCTCTGATTACCGCTACCTCAAATTCATCGCGCAAAATTACCGCGGTGGCCCAGTGGGAATTGAAACCATTGCCGCCGCAATTGGCGAAGAAAAGGACACTGTTGAAGACACCATTGAACCTTACCTAATTCAACAAGGCTTTGTCGAGAAAACGCCACGCGGCCGCGTTTTGACTGAGGTCGCACTCAAACATTTGGGAATATGAAAAATAAAATTTTTGGGAAAAAAATTCTTCTCATCATCACCGGTTCGGTTGCGGCCTACAAGTCGATGGATTTGCTGCGATTGCTGAAAAAAAAATCCTACGATGTCACCTGTATTCTAACCGAATCGGCGCAGCAATTTATTACGCCACTTCTGGCCTCGAGCCTTTCTGGAAATAAAACTCACACGGAAATTTTTTCTGACGAAGATGTCTCTGGAATCAATCACATACAACTTTCGCGCGATACTGACCTAATTGTCGTTGCGCCGGCAACTGCAGATTTTATTGCAAAATTGGCCAATGGTTACGCGTCCGATTTAGCATCCAGCGTTATTCTTGCGGCGAATAAAAGAATTAT
>CANMEW010000051.1:1064-8691 GCA_947496905.1 Rickettsiales bacterium
CTCGCGCCAGCGATGAATGAAAAAATGTGGGAAAATTTGCAGACAAGAAAAAATGTGGAGAAGGTCGTAGAATTAGGAATGGCAATGATTGATCCCGAAACAGATGCTCTTGCTTGCGGAGAATTTGGTGTTGGAAAAATGTCACCGCCGGAAAAAATTTGCGAGAGGATCTGCAATTTTTTTGCGCATCAGAATTGCCTGAAGGGTATCAAAATTTTGGTGACAGGCGGCTCCACCATTGAGCCGATCGACCCCGTTCGCTTCATCGGAAACTATTCTTCCGGTAAGCAGTCAATCGAAATTGTAAAAGTTTTGCATGAGATGGGAGCTGATGTGACGCTGATCGCTGGCAATATTCGTGAAACTATTTTTCTGCCAAAAGAAAAAATTATTCGCGTAAAAACCGCAGAAGAAATGTTTGTGGAAGTGAAAAAAAATCTTGCTCAAACCAAGGTTTTTATTGGCTGCGCTGCTGTCTCTGATTTTAAAATAAAAAAATTTTCCAAAGCAAAAATCAAAAAAACTTCTGCAGAAAATCTGACATTGGAGCTAGAAAAAAATCCCGACATTTTGCAATTTGTTGGCAATGCGAAACAGCGTCCAGCAATGGTAATTGGCTTTGCTGCGGAGGATAAAAATTTGGAAAAATATGCGAAAGAAAAGCTGAGTAAAAAGAGCTGCGATCTGATTGTGGCGAATGATATTGAGGCGGGAAAAATTTTTGGCAGCTCTGAGACGAAAGTGATTTTTGTGAGTGCGAAAAAATCAGAAAATTTAGGAAGGATTTCAAAAGAACAGCTGGCTCACCACTTAGCTTTAGCGGTAAAAAATTTTAGGAACCTCTGAAAAATCTAGGTTCTTCAGAGGCTCCTTTATTCTTTGAGTGATTTTAAATTTTAGCGGCGACCTTTATTGGCGTTGCGTAGTGACCAAGAATTTTTGCGAAAGGTTTGATTTTAGATTTAGAAAATTTTTTAAGTGATTCATCCGATTCCAAATGGAACCCAGTCAGTTCGATTAGATAGAAAACTACCCCCTCAACTTGATGAAGCTTCACCGATTTTAAAATTTTTGCTGCGAGATTTTGCTCCCTTAAGGCAGACAAAACCTGTGTTTTAGATATTTCCTTACCCACCTCTACGTAAAGCAGGCTATTGTCATCAGATGATTTTTCCGGCATCTTTGCTGCCACCGCAACAAGCTGAATATTGTCACGATTTTTCTCATCACCTTCAAATTCAATAAAAGGAATTTTAGCAAAAATCTTCAGACCAAGTCGGTTGTTTGCTAGGCTGATCCACCAATTTTCTTTAGCGTCCTCTTTCTTGTCATGTTCCTCGTGATTACTTGACGGCAAAGCAAAAACTCCGATTTGCACTTCGCCTTTTTCCATCTCCGCAACAATGTTGGTAGCGCTGTCGAAAGTGTGAATTGGAATGGAGTCGTTGTAGTATTCTCTTACCAAATAGAGGTAATCAGAAATATTTTTTGGATTGTGAATGGCTATGCGGAGAGCCTGCTCTTGTGCATTGGCAGCAGAAATAATTTTTCGCCAAATATCTACCACGACAGATTCAGGAAAATTCGTGCCGATTTTTTTGACTAAATTTTTAATCATGTCGGCTTCACGACTTGCTCTGATCAAAAATTTTTCCTGATTATTTTTTTTTAATTCTCCAACTTGAGCAATAATTTTTACCCTTTCTTCGAGTAAAGAAATTAACTGATTGTCAATTTTGTCGATATCGTCGCGCAAGGCTTGTAGAGCCATTTCAAGAGGGTTAGATTCCATTATTTTAGCAAAAAATTAAAGGAACCTCTGAAAAACCATCTTTTCCGGAAATTTTTTCGTTACCAAATTTTTTCGCGAGCACGTACATCAAGGTACGCTTTCCTGCTCAAAAATTTGTTGCCTAAAAATTTCTCGAAAAATCTAGGTTTTTTAGAGGTTCCTAAGGGGTGTTTTTAATCCAAAGAAATCAGTGCAAGAGTAATGAAAATCAAGTCAAGTTTCGGACCAAATTTTAAAGAATTAGAAGTTGGAGAAGTAGTTTTTTTGGCGAAAGAAAGGCCGTTAAAACTTTCTAGTGGTGTTGAAATAAAAAATTTTCCTCTCGCCTACCAAACTTACGGAACACTCAACTCAGATGGTTCTAATGCAATTTTAATCTGCCATGCTTTGACGGGAGATCAATATGTCGCATCAAAGCATCCGGTAACAGAAAAAGCTGGTTGGTGGAATTTTATGATTGGCGATGGAAAGGCGATCGACACCAAAAAATTTTTCGTAATTTGCTCCAACATCATTGGTGGTTGCATGGGCTCTTTTGGTCCGAAAGAAATTAACCAAGAAACTGGTGAGCCTTACGGGTTAAGCTTTCCAATCGTTACCATCAATGACATGGTTCATGCACAAAATTTACTCATTGAAAATTTTGGCATCACAAAACTTCACGCAGTGATTGGCGGTTCAACTGGCGGGATGCAAGCTCTGGCTTGGTCAGCGCTTTATCCGCAAAAAGTAAAATTAGTGATTCCGATGGCGACTTCCTACCGCCATTCTCCACAAAATATTGCTTTTCATGAAGTCGGAAGGCAGGCAATCATGGCTGATCCCGATTGGTGTCGGGGTAAATATTTGTTGGAGAAAAAATATCCGTCAAAAGGTCTGGCTGTTGCGCGCATGACCGCTCACATTACCTACCTTTCCGAAGAGGTGTTGCAGGAAAAATTTGGACGCAATTTGCAGAATAAAAAAAATTTCTCCTTCAGCTTTGATCAAGATTTTAAGATCGAGAGTTACTTGCATCATCAGGGCTACAGCTTTGTGGAGCGCTTTGATGCTAACTCTTACCTCTACATTACTAGGGCGGTCGATTATTTTGATTTGGAGAGTGATTTTGGCGGGAAGCTCAGCTTGGCATTTGCTGACTTTGCTAAAAATAGAGATGGGAAATTTTGTTTAATTTCATTTTCTGATGATTGGCTTTTTCCGACGTCTGAAGCAAAAAAATTAACTCATGCCTTAGTTGCCTGCGGGATTAATACGAGCTTCGTAACCATTAACAGCGCTGCTGGACATGATTCATTTCTACTCGAAAACACGGCATTGAAAAACACTATTTCCGGTTTTCTAAATCAGGTCTCGTAGAATCTTAATTGAGTTTTTTAGCTCGATGAAAACTCCGCGCAGCTCATCATCAAATGCCCCAATTGCCGCCAGAAAAATATTGATGCTTAACAGCAAGAGAAATGCCAAGCGTGATGCGACGAACCACAACTTCTCACCAAACTCAATTTTAAATTTCATCTCACCGGTTAAATGCTGCAATTTTTTGTAAATTAGAAATCGGTAACAGCTGTGAAGTGGTAAAAATAAAAAGCTGAATAGTAGAAAATTTACTGCCCAAAAAATTAAATTATTGTTGATGAAAAGATTGGTGATCAGTAGGCACGAAGTAATTACGCTGATCGTAAAAATAGAGATGAAAAACATGCAGCGCATTGTAGCCGCCATTTGCCCTCGAGTGTATTCCTTGCTGTCAAACATTGAATTAACCGCGCCCTCATTTTGATTCATCATCACTGGCAGAGATAAAAAATATTTTGTGCCAAAAAATGGCGCGAGAAATACCAAAATTAACCCCATCAAAAACATCACGATTTGCATGAATTCGATGAGTATGAATGAGAAAATTTTTTTTAATCCAAAGCGCAGTGGTTTGAAATGTTCGCTGGGACAAAAATAGTTGCTGACAACTGCTAAATAAGCTGAGCGCAGGTGGGAAAAGAAAATCCAGAATAGCAACAAAATGGTGAGCGACAGAGCGTTGCTGAGGCCAAAATAATTTAAAAATGGTAGGTGGTTTAGAAATTTACTGCTGTAGCTCTGAATTGTAGATCCGCACCACAGAAGCGTGGCGAATAGTGACAATAAAAAACTCACGGTCACAACGAAGTTAACTCGCAGGAAAGAAAAAAATTCTTTGCGAAATATTTGCGCTGCACCTCGCAAAAGCGGCATCCCCCTTAGCTCGCAAGATGAAATCAATTTTTCAAAATCTGATTTTTCTAAATCTCGATCACCAAAAATTTCTGCAGAATTTCCAGCAAAACTCACAATGTTTTGCGAGTTTTCGACTGGCGCTCCGAGTGATTTTTCTAAGCTTTTGATGAAGTCAGACTCTTGAGAATCTGCGGGAGATGCGGTCATGAACGAAGTCTTGAAAAGGACTTCCTGACCATGATGAAGAAAAGAAGAGAGATGATTAGAAGCTCAATTAAGCGCGGAAGAACTGCAAAAAATATTCCTTTTGCAATAGCGCTGTTTTTGTAACTAACGGCAATTTTGTAAGGGTGGTCTTTGAAGTTTTTAATTAGCGTGAAGTGACCATCCAAATGAGAAAATGCAAAATTTAAATTTTCCCTCTCACCTAAAGCGGCATCAAAAGACCGCAGCAAAGATTCATTTTGTGGATTAAGGATTTCGAAATCCGCTTTGTAGAGCTCGGACAAATGTTTAAATTTATTTACCAAGCTAAGCACATTAAAGCTCACAACCGATGTTCCGATGTAAGTGTCATTGTTGCTAAGGGCGCCAACGCCAGCAGGAATGACATATTGTCCGCTCACCGCGCCAATGATTGGTGCGCCGGTGTAAATTTTTAAAGGATCCCTCGCAGTATTTACTAAGTAATCACGCGATGACAAATCTATTGGATTAGCGATGATGCCAGCACTACTAACCATCAAATGTTTGTTAGCATCTACCCAATAAAACATGCCCGCAGACAGCACGTCTTTTATTGAATTGTAGCCGTAATGAGATTGATCGTAGGAGCTGAGAATTTTGGCGATTTTGTCGTTGGTAACTTTGGAGCTGTTAATCTGGTGATTGATGTGGTTTAAAATTGATTCCGCATAACCAAGAGTGTTGCTGAAATCCGTTTCTATTTCATAGGCCACCGCCTCCATTTCTAGGCGCTTGCGGTCAAGGTAGGAAGCTTGGTCATGATAGGCGAAGGTTAGTATGACGCAAAGTAACAGCAGATAAGCGGCTAGCGCGTAGAAAAATGATTTTTTTCCAGCAGTTTTCTTAGAATGATTTTTTTTTGACCCATGTTCGCTTGTTGTCGAATGGTGCTGAAATATTTTTTGAGATTTTTTTAGCATGCTGTTTTTCCTTCAAGATAGTGAATCAAAAGCTCCTGCTTCACTTTTTGTCCAAGCGGGAATAGTTCAGAATTGTCGAAATCCTTCACCGAAACTTCTCCATTTTTCATCTCTTCCTCACCAACAATAATCACGAAGCGAGAGTTATTTTGCGAAGCGCGCTTCATTTGTTTCTTAAAGTTCCCGTCAAAATTAAATTCAGTCACGAAGCCAGCATGACGAAGTTTGTGCACGATTTCGAAAGCGTAGGTTTTTTCATCCGCAGCTTGAGAGATGTAGTTTACCGCCACTGGGCGCGTTTTTGGTAAATCTAACTTAGCTAAAAGCATTAACCTTTCAATGCCAGCCGCGAAGCCAATCGCAGGCACTTTTTTACCACTCATTTTTTCTACCAAATTGTCGTAACGACCTCCAGCCAGAACCGTGTTCTGCGCGCCTTCATGGGACATTGTGAATTCAAAAACTGTCGAAGTGTAATAGTCCAAACCACGGACTAAGCGTTGATTGACGCGGTGATTGAGGCCAAATTTTGTTAGTAAGTTTAGCACGGAATCAAAGCGCAATTTTGCTTCAGTGGAGAAGAAATCAGAAATTTTCGGCGCTTCATTAAAAAGTTTGATGTCTTGCAGCTCTTTGGAATCAAGGATTCGCAATGGATTTTTTTCTAAACGAATTTGTGAATCGTGCGATAAATCACTTTTGAATTTGGTAAAATATTCAGTTAATGCAGTTTCGTAGGTAGACTTTGTTTGTGTGCAGCCCAATGAATTTATTTCGAGAGTTGTTTTATCTAAAACCCCCAAATCTTTCAAAATAGCCGCTGCAAGTAAGATTGATTCAACATCGCAGAAAAAATTTTCTTCGCCAAAAATCTCGAAATTAATTTGATGAAATTGTCGTTGGCGCCCTTTTTGTGGACGGTCGTAGCGAAAAATTGGTCCAAAGGAAAAAAATTTACGCGGTAAAATTTGTTGCAATTCTCCGTTTGAAATTAAGGCGCGAACCACTCCAGCGGTGAATTCTGGACGTAATGTTAAAAAATTTTCTGAACGATCTAAAAACTTGTAGACCTCCTTAGTTACGATGTCAGAGGTCTCGCCAAGATTGCGCTCAAAGACTTCGCTAAATTCAAAAATTGGCGTTTGCAATTCTTCGAAGCCAAAAAATTCACTCTTTTTTTTGGCTGTCGTGATGACGTGATTAAAGATTCTAATCTCGTCACCAAATAGGTCTTTCGTGCCTCGAACGGGCTGCAATTTGTGATCAGACATTGTTTTGAATTGTAAAAATATTCCAAAAAAAAACCCGTCGCTTTTGCAAGTGACGGGTTTTTTAAAAGTGAGTTAGCTCAAATTACGAGTTAACGTCAACTTGGTAAGTAAGGGCGCAAGTTTTTGCGGTTGAAGTTGTGACGTAAATGCCAAGAACCGGAGTGCCTGTTGTTCCTACTGACGCTTGTGTGTAGCAGGTAGTAGCTGCCGTAGCACTAACTGTAGCTGGGTTTAATCCCCTAACTTTTCCGTAATTAGCAAGTCCATCATCAAGCTTGTTGTCAATTGACAAAGCATCAGCGCCGTTGATGGCAGCAGCAGAGTTGTTAGCTGCAGTAAGTGCGACTAGCGGTACTGATCCGTTACCAGCTGGAGTGATTGCCCCAGCAGTCGAAGCGGTAATCATTGTGCCGGTTAAAATAACGACATTTTGATTTGCAGCTAAACCATTGTACTCTGGGAGAACTCTGTAATCAAAAACCCAACCAGATGCTTTTATTTTTGATGCGGGAGCGGTGACACCAAAAGAAGGCTGAGTTGTTGCCGCGACCGGAGCACCTGTATTTGTGATGGTATCGATCCCACCAGTTGCTTTTAAGGTAGCCCAAGCATTAGAGCTTTCGGATGCTGTGAGTGTGGTAGTAGCCGTCTGGGTATTAAAATATTCGATTGCTCCATCATTGTCTCCAGCAAGGCCAGCACCAATTCCAACGCCGTTATTACTATAGTCCCCAGGAAGGCCATTAAACTGAGTGTAGAAGGCATTCACCGCAACAGCATAGCCTCTTGCTTCGCCCATTACAGAACGAAGTTCGGAACTTTTGATCAAACTTGCCCCTCCAGTAATACCGGCGATTAACAAGCCAATGATGATCAATACGATTGACAACTCAATCAGTGAGAATGCCGATTTTTTTGAAGAAGAAGTTTTTTTCATAATTAGGAAATTGCGAGGTTGAATAAATTTTGATTTTTTGATTGTGGGGAGCGGGAGAGAGGTGGGTGTGTTAAAACAGGCTCGCTTAACTAGGTGGGCATTTTTCCGTGTCAAATTATTTAGTCGCCGCTGAAGAACCCATCTCCACCCTCAACATTTCCCAAACCGATAGAATTTCGGTAAAAAAATCTCCAACAGATGGAATAAAATTTGGATCAAAAAATTCCGTAGCTTTCCAAGCTTCAGC
>CANMEW010000052.1 GCA_947496905.1 Rickettsiales bacterium
TGAATTTTACTAAAATTATTTGCCAGAAAATGAGGGACCACCACTCGATTTCTGGTAAAAAAATAGTAGTAGAAAGTCTTGTAGAAGCAAGGGGGATGTGGGGTGAGGAGGTATTTCAGGATGGACTATTTAGTTGCAGAGTTTCAATTTTTGCGTGGTGAGGTAAAAATTTTTGAGAATTTCATAATTCAATAATTTGAATTCCGTTATAATTTAAAAGTTCTGTTGGAACTAGGTTAACGTTGGTTGCGCTGAAAAATGATTGCAGCGACGTGGCCTTTATTTCTTCGAATAAATCACTCTTTCTTCGGTCATCCAAATGAGATGCGATTTCGTCGAAAATCAGAACTGTTGGTTGGTTTTTGTAAGTAGCGGAGATCTTGGCGCGAGCTAGCGTGATGCCGATCATGATTGCTTTTTGTTCGCCGGTTGATGAGCGAGTCGCGGAAGTATTTTTGTCAGAAAAAATTGCATCAAAATCGCTGCGATGAACTCCAAAGTTAGTTTTAAAATTTTCTAAATCTGCTGTGCGATTTTCTTTAAGTTTAGTTTTGTAAAGCTCCTCAAGCTGCACTGCATTTCGTTCTTTAGTCATCTGCTCCACATCACCAATTACGTAAAGTTTTGGTTTTGGAAAATTTGAAGAAAAAGAAGTGATCGCTCTGTTAAAAAAACTTAGCGCCTCAATGCGAGCGGAAGCAATTGCTGAGCCAAGTTCAACGATTTGGTTTTCAATAATTTCAACCCATTTTTCACCACTTTTTGGATCGGCAGAAAATTTATATTTTTGTAAAATTAGCAGTCGCTCCTTGAGTAATTTTTGGTAAGAGTTGATGCGAGAAGAATGCTCAAAATCAATGTCTGAAACAATTTTATCGAGGTAATCGCGGCGCTCACTTTTTCCCAGAATAAAAAGCTGTTCGAGTTGCGGAGTGAGACAAATGAAGTTGATGAGGTAATTTTTGATGTCGGTTTGACGTGCGGCATTTAAGGATTCTCCATTGATCTCGAGAATTTTCTTCTTTTGATTGGCGTTGAAAGAAACGCCAATTTTTTCGATAAATTCGTGATCAGAAAGTTCGGCATAAATTCCGAATTGCTGTTTTTTTTCTTGAGAGATTTTGTCGTCAAAAATCATTTCTTCAAAATCGCAGCCACGCAAAGAAGGGCTGCGACCAATGGTCGAAATGGCTTCGAGAATGTTGGTTTTCCCAGCGCCATTCTCTCCAATAAAAAGGATTAGCCTCGAAGAAAAATCGAATCTTTTGACGAGAAAATTACGAAAATTTGTGAGGATGAGTTTTTTAATGCGTGTTGACAAACTTGGATCCGACATCTTTTTCAGCAGACTCTAACAGCGATATTTTTTTCAGCTAAAGATTTTTTGGCTTGCTGAATTGAATATTCTTTGAAGTGAAAAATTGAGGCGGCCAAAACAGCTGAGGCGCCAGCTTTTATTCCATCCGCCAAATGCTCTAAAGTACCGACTCCACCAGAGGCAATTACTGGAATCGAAACTTGTGAGGTAATTTTTTTAATTAGCTCTAAATCGTAGCCAGATCTAGTCCCATCCTGATCCATTGATGTCAAAAGAATTTCTCCAGCCCCCAATTTTTCTACTGCAACAGCCCACTCAATCGCATCGAGTCCTGTAGGTTTTTTTCCACCATGAGTAAAAATTTCGTAATTACCCAATGAATTTTTCTTCGCATCAATTGCTACAACAACGCATTGCGCCCCGAATTTATTTGATGCTTGAGAGATGAGAGCTGGACTTTTTATTGCCGCACTATTTACCGAAACTTTGTCTGCGCCATATTTGAGTAAATTAGAAAAATCCTGAACCTCACAAACTCCGCCACCAACCGTGAATGGGATGAAACAAGTTTGTGCAACTTTTTTAACTACATCAAGCATGGTGCTGCGATTTTCTTCCGATGCAGAAACATCCAGAAGGCATAACTCATCAGCGCCTTGCTCGTAGTAAAAGTTTGCTTGCGTGACTGGGTCTCCGGCGTCGATCAGATGTTCAAAATTCACACCTTTAACAATGCGGCCATTTTTAACATCTAAACAAGGGATGACGCGGTTTTTTAGCATTGGAGAGTTTTGAGGAGGGGCAGTTTAAATTTATTCTGAAGGGAGGTGTGCGAGTGGTTGGGGAGGGGGGGCGGGGCGGTGTAGCGAAGAGGATTTATCCCCTCTCCGCTACATTCCAATTTTACGCGTTTTGCGCGATTAGAGCAGTTCTTTTGGCAACTTTTTTAGAAATTCTTTTAACGATGACTTTTTTTTCTTTAACAATTTTTATTTCATCCAATTTACCGAGTTTGATCAATTTTCTTTTGATTTTTACCCGAAGTTTTTTTGCGAAATCGGTAAGTTTAGTAAAGCGGAAATTCACCAAGAAGCCATCAATGTTGCCATATTTATTGATGGTCCGAAGTGTTGAGACGGCAACTTTTAGGTTTAAGTCTACGCCAAGAGTGTCACTTTTAAAGGAAAGTGTTTTTAAGTTTGGTAAAAATCTTCTTCTGGTTTTGCGATTAGAGTGGGAAACCTTGTTTCCACTCATCACGCCAACAGCAAGTAATTCGCATTTTCTAGACATGTCTGTGGATGTACTGAATCTGGTTGAGGATGTCGAGCTAGTCTTTTTAAGTTAGATTAGGTTCGATATGGTGATTCCTCGCAAAGAGGAGTACCACTTGTGTGGCGGCAAGAGATATTTAAGAAATTTTAGGAGAGGAGATCGAAAGCTAATTTACACTACCGCAGCTCACAGTGCTTTTGCCGTTGATAGCAGAAACAATTGTTGGGGCGCCAAACATTGCGGCAATACCTAGGGCAACACCAATCAGCAAGCCCCAAGAGATTTTGCCAGTAAAGAACCCGACACCAACAGTGATGATGGCGAATGCGGCGAATGCCTTACCACCGCTACCGGTGACGATGTTCAAGGCTCTACACATTGAATCAACCAAAGCATTACTATCTGCAGTACTAACGCCAGTGGTGGTGATAGTGATAGATGATTGGGCGGCAGCAGTATTTGAAGTAGCTAAAGGAGCAATTGTTAAAAATAAAAAAGACAAAAGAGTGGCTTTTGCTAAAAAAGAGGAAATTTTTTTCATGTCAGGGAAATTGATTTTATTGAAGGAAGGGGGCGGGATAAAACCCGTGATTTCTAAGCGTAGCGGAAATTGTCAGCCGCACTTTAAAAATGCAACAAGGAACTTTTGATCACTTAAAAATTTTTATTTCCCATTCCAAAATGACACGAGATTTTTTTTCTACCGACTTTTTTACCTCATTGCCAAGGTCGATTAAATTCTGCGCTGAAGCCTTGCCGCGATTGATCATGAAGTTGCAATGTTTCTGAGAAATTTCTGCATCACCAATTTTTTTTCCACGACATCCCGCCACATCAATTAGCTGCCAAGCTTTTTTATTTTCAGGATTTTTAAAAGTACTGCCACCGGTTTTTGCTCGAATTGGTTGGGAAATTTCCCTTTGCTGATTGAGCTCGAAGATTTTCTTTGTAACCGCTTCAACGCTTGATTTTTTAAGCTCAAACGTCGCTTCAATAAAAATGAATTTTTGAGCAATTTTGTTGCCGCGGTAAAAAAAACCAAAATCAGAATTTTTTAATTCGACTAAATTTCCTTCAAAATCTAATGCTTTTGCGCTTAGCAAAATTTTAGAAATGTCTGACTCGTAGCAGCCGGCATTCATTGCAACTGCCCCACCAACCGAACCAGGGATGCCGGTAAAAAATTCAAGACCAGCAAGAGCAGCATTCCTGCTGTGCAAAGCCACATTGCCACAAAGAGCTGCGGCGCCAGCCGTTACAATGTTTTCTGCGCAAGAAATTTTTGCAAACTCACCCGTAAGCCTGATTACCACACCTTTCACGCCCTCATCGCTAATTATTACATTTGATGCAGCGCCAAGAATTTGTACGGGAATTTCCTTTGGATAATTTTTTAAAAAAAATTGCAAATCATCAAGGTCGGCCGGACGAAAAAGAACTTCTGCCTTGCCGCCAACATCAAACCAATTTTTTAACTCAGCATCCTCTCGGTAAATTCCACGAATTTTGGGAAGTTTTTTTATTAGCTCAGACATTGCGAGAGAGTTGGAGGATGATTGGAGAGCGACCTTCGGCGATGGCTTTTTTTTGGTATTTTGTTTCGACCCAGTCGGAAGGAAAAGTTTGCCAATCTTTTTTAGAATTAGCTAACCAAGTGAATTTTTTACTGCGTAAAATTGCTGACAAGATCCAAGTTTTGTAAGAGTCGTGATCAGTTACTATTGTAAGCGTTCCGCCATTTTTTATTTTTGGCGAGAGAGTTTCATCTAGAAATTTAGTGTCGATTAAGCGGCGCTTAAAATGTTTTAATTTCGGCCAAGGGTCGGGGAATAAAATAAAAACTTCGTCAAAAATTTTGTCAGGAAGTTTTTTTAACAAAATTCGCACATCTTCACGCGAAATTTTTAAATTTTGCAAAGGCTCTTTCTCAAGCTTAGCTAGTAAATTCACCACTCCATTGATGTGAGGTTCTGATCCAAGAAAAAATGTGTCAGGATTTTTTTTAGTTTTTTCGAACAAAAAATCGCCGAATCCAAAACCGATTTCTAAGCAAGTTTTTTGAGGAGGGGTGGCGAAGTTTTGGATTTCGTAGTGAGGCAGGAAGTTTTTGAGGAGGAAATTTTTGTGATCAGAAAGTTTACGGCTTTTTATGCGACCAAAACTGCGGATAAGATGGTGATTATTTTGATAATTTTGCGACTCTGGCTTCATGTCTTCCGCCTTCAAATTTACTGGTGAGGAAGGCTTTCACAATTGATAAAGCCAATTTGTCTTTAACTGCTCTGGCGCCAAGGCAGACCGCGTTAGCATCATTGTGAGCCCGCGCTAATTTTGCTGATTTTACGTCGCGACAAAGTGCTGCTCTGACATGCTTGAAGCGATTGGCGGCAATTGAAATGCCTACACCGCTACCGCAGATTAAAATTCCAAATATTTGAGATTTTTTTTTAATTTTTGAGCAAAGGGCGTTGGCGTAATCTGGGTAGTCGACTGAGATTTCTGCTGAGTGACAGCCTAAGTCGAAAATTTGAAACCCCGCTTCCTGAAGTTTTTCAATGAGATTTTTTTTTAAAGAAAATCCGGCGTGATCAGAGGCAATGTAAATTTTTTGGGCTGGGATTTGTCTCATCAGAGCAGAAGCTGAGGAGCTAACGTTTACGGTAAGTTTGAGCTTTGCGGGCTTTTTTGAGGCCGTATTTTTTACGTTCAACAACGCGTGAATCGCGGGTTAAGAAGCCATTGGTACGTAAAACTTTGTGATTAGTTGGATCGAAATCAACCAGAGCTTTACTGATTCCGTGAGCTAATGCTCCAGCTTGACCGCTTTTTCCGCCGCCAACAATTGTTGCGGTAACGTCAAATTTATTTTCGACCTTTACAGCTCCAAATGGCGCTGTGGCGATGTTAAAAAGAATTTCTCTGCCGAGATAAATTTTAGCATCACGTTCGTTAATTTGAACTTTGCCGGTTCCTTTTTTAATCCAAACGCGAGCAATGGCATTTTTCCTTTTACCAGTTGCGTAAGAGCGGCCTTGCGCGTCAATTTTTTTCTCTTTCAAAACTGCTTCGACTTCAAGCGCTTCAACAACTTCGATGATTTTTTCTTTTACAACTGATGGCATAATTTTGATTAGTTAATTTTTGTATTTTTGCGATTTCTTGAAGCGATATCTAGAGGTTGGGGATTTTGCGCTTGATGGGTGTGAGTTGGTCCTTTGAAGATGCGGAGCTTAAACATTAGATCGCGCTGCAAAGGTCCGCGAGAGATCATGCGGGAAACAGAGCTTTCCAAAATTCTTTCTGGGAATTGTCCTTCAAAAATTTGTCTGGCAGTTCTTTGTTTGATTCCACCAGGGTAACCAGTGTGCCAATAGTAAGTTTTTTCGGCATATTTTTTGCCGGTTAATTTAATTTTCTCGGCATTGATAACGACGATGTGATCTCCGCAATCAAGATGTGGAGTGAAAGTTGCTTTGTGTTTGCCGCGCAGAATATTGGCAATGATTGTAGAAACTCTACCAAGAACAAGATTTTCGGCATCAATCAGCCACCACTTCTTTTCAATTTCACTTGGTTTCGCGGAGTAAGTTTTAAACATAGAAATTTTCCTTCTTCGATTGAGCTTAAAGATTATTAAATTTTTTTGGGAAAGGCTTGGAAGGCAAGGTGGGAAAGAGGCGGCGCATTAGAGTTTTGATTAAGCAAAAGTCAAATTAAATAATTTAAGATCACTGCACTAAAAAACCGGCTTCGCGCAAGTTGCTAATGCTAATTTTTTTATCGTAGATTGCTCGTCCAGCAATTACTCCAATAACCCCATCCTTTTCCAGAAGCTGAATTTTTAAAATATCGTCTAAAGAGGCAACTCCGCCGGAGGCAATGATTGGAATGGAGAGATTTTTTGCTAAATTTTCTGTGCCATCCAAATCAATGCCAGAGAGCATTCCATCGCGGGAGATGTCGGTGTAAATTATCGCTGAAACGCCACAATGTTCAAATTTTTTAGCTAGCTCCAATGTGGGAATTTTTGAATCTTCAACCCACCCCTCAGTTGCAACTTTTCCGTCTCTAGCATCTATCCCCACAAGAATTTTTCCGGGAAATTTTTTACAAGCTTCCACAACGAGAGAGGGATTTTTTGCGGCCACAGTTCCAAGAATTACGCGATTAATACCTAGAGATAACCACTTCTCGATTGTTTCAAGTGATCTGATTCCACCGCCAAGCTGTAGCGGAATTTTGACATTTGCCAATATGTTTTTGACAGATTCTTCGTTGCTAGTTTGACCAGCAATGGCGCCGTCTAAATCGACAATGTGTAAAAACTTAAAACCAAAATTTTCAAACTCTTTCGCCTGATTTGCTGGGTGATCATTAAAGATTGTGACCTGATTCATGTCGCCTTTTAGCAGGCGAACGCATTTACCATTTTTGAGATCGATTGCAGGAAAGATGATCATGATTTGCGAAAATATACCAGAGCTACTTGAAACCTGAACTTCTTAGCTCTGGTATGTGGGGTTCCCTGCGAATGCGGGGCGCCGCTCATGCGGCGTAAAAAATTAAAAATATACCCATTCAGCTTCTTCAGCTTGAATGGGTATATTCTCTGAAATTTGGCTCGATCTGCTCAACTGTTTTGATAAAAAAATCTCGGTCAAAAAGTCCTGGATGTGGGAGGAGGAGGGTGTCTGGAATGTTAATTTTTAAACCAGCGATTACCAAAATATCGATGTCAATTTCACGTGGAGACCATCGCTCAGCTTCTTTGCGGCCAATCTTCTTTTCGATTTTTTTAACAATTTCTAAAATTTTTTCTGGGGGAAATTTTTGTAAATCGATGTCTGCAGAAATTGCCAAATTCAGAAATTCACAATCCCACTCCTTGGGTGAATTTGGCAGGAGTAGAGCTGAATTTTTTAGGATGTCGGACTTCTTAACATATGTAAGAAATAGCTGTATCTCTAGTTCGTAAACCGCCTCAGAGAGATAAAAATTTCGATCTCCCAAGTTTGATCCTAATCCAAAAATTATGCGTTTTTTTGAGTGGGGGGAATGCTCGGCTTCGATCAACTTTCTCGTAGGAATTTTTTGTAAGACTCCTCATCCATCGCATCAGAAAGGTCGGTGGCATTGCTCATTTTAACTTTGGCAATCCAACCATTTTCGTAAGTGGAATTGTTGATTAGTTCTGGCGATGAAGCCAAGGCATCATTCACCGCGACCACTTCTCCAGCAACTGGGATGTAAACATCACTCGCTGATTTTGATGACTCAACAACTGCAAAAGCATCATGCTTGTTGTAGGTATTTCCCACTTTTGGTAACTCTACGTAAACCAATTCTCCCAAGGCATCGGCCGCATATTGCGTGATGCCAATTGTTGCAACATCGCCTTCAATTTTAATCCATTCATGGTCTTTGGTAAATTTCATTTTTTCTCCGAGTTTTGGTTGAATTATTTTTTGATTGATTTGGTTTTTGCCTCGACAAAGACCGGCGAAGTCAAGATTGCTGGAATTTCACGATCACGAACAACGGCAAACACTTGATCACCGACCTTTGCCACGTCTGTGTTGAAATAACCTTGTCCAATTGAAACTTTTAAATTTGGTGAAAATCCGCCACTGGAAAGCGTGCCAATTTTTTTACCATCTTTTCTGATTTCAGTGCCTTCACGAGCGATCCCACGGTCGAGCAATTTTACTCCGATTCTTTTGCGTTTTGCGCCTTCGGATTTTTCTTTCAGAACGCGAGTAGCGCCGATGAAGTTGATGCTGCTTTTGCTAACAACCCAACCAAGACCAGCTTCTACCGGAGAAGTTGTGTCGTCCAAATCATGTCCGTAAAGCGGGTAGCCCATTTCTAAACGAAGAGAATCGCGAGCGCCGAGTCCGATTGGCTTCACCTCAGATTGCGCTGACAAATCTAGCCAAAATTTTTCCACGGCAGAATTTTTGATCGAAACCTCAAAACCATCTTCACCAGTGTATCCTGTGCGGCTGATAAAAACTTCCTCGCCATTTTTTAGCGCAATTGCCTTACATGAATCTCGGCACTTACAAGCTAAAAAATGGCGA
>CANMEW010000053.1 GCA_947496905.1 Rickettsiales bacterium
GCACTGAATGAATCCGCGCATCCGCAATAGATTTATTTTTCAGGGGCTCCTTAAAAAGATCGGTTTCTTCAGTCAAATTCGGTACAAATTTATCTCGCATGACATTTTTCTCAGAAATTTTTAGCGCCTTAAAACTAGGTGGCGTAATGATGTACCCACTCTCGCTGCTGTGCATTGCAGCTGTCGCGCTAATCGTCGACAAAATTTTATTCTACAAAAAATTTGCACAATTGCCGCAATCTTTGCTGGAGGTAATTGAAACCTACGCCTTTATCTGGAACGACTTAGAACTGCATTTAGCAAAACTTCCTTCGCCAAATATTTACCGAAAATTTTTCTCGGTAATTTTTGCAAATAGGGCAAGACCCGCTTGGTGGCTGGAATCTCGCGCCAATGACGAAGCAAAATTAATCGAGAAAAAACTGGGACAAAGCCTGTGGATTTTGGAAACGATTGTGACCGCTGCACCGCTTCTAGGACTTCTCGGCACCATTCTTGGGATGATGGAATCATTCAAAATTATTGGCGACAGCAGCGTGGTTAATCCAACTGGTGTTACTGGCGGAGTGGCGGAGGCATTGATTGCAACGGCATTTGGTCTATTCATTGCCATCCTCACCTTGTTTGCTTTCAACTATTTTTCACGCAAACAAGACCAAATATTTGACGAGCTAGAAAGGCTTGGAACAAGGGTGATCGACCATGTTCGGCTAGATCAAGACAGCCCTTCTGCGAAATGAAATTACACCGCGCGCGTAAGTCGAAAAAAGGTCGCATCGAAATCATTCCAATGATTGACGTGATGTTTTTTTTGCTCGTCACATTCATGTTGGCATCGCTCTCAATGCAGCATTTCACGGGCTTAAACGTTGATTTAACTCGAGGAAAGGCAGACCACATTCTGTTAGAAAACCAAATCACCCTCAGCATCACCCACGACAATCTCATCTTTTTGGACAAGGAATTAGTGCCTCTAAATCATCTCAAGCTAAAGCTTCAAACCATGTTGCAGCAGGGAGGCAAAACTGTGATTATCGTTTCCGACAAGCATGCTTTTCAGGGCGTAATGATGCAGGCGATGCTTGTAGCGCGCGAAGCTGGTGCGCAGCATTTTTCAATTTTAGCGCGCGAAGAATAGGCATGAAATTCCCGCTGGTCAGCATCGCAGCTTCTCTCCTCATTTGGTTCGCAGTTCTCGCCATTTTTTCCCACGTAATTTCTAGCAAATCAAAAAACCTACCAACATCAATCACAATAGATGCGGCAATGGTTGGGAAGGTTGAGAGAGAAAATAAATCTGCAGAAAAATCAGAAAAATTTTTGGAGAAAAATTCTGGACTTGGAAAAGAGGGGTTGGCGGAAAATGCGCAGGTAAGCAAGGAGGTCGCACCACTTTTCGCGCCTCTGCCAAAAATTCCTGAAGATTTACGTGGAGAAGCTTTTAGCAGTGAAGCGATTGCGCGTTTTCACATTTCCGCCGAAGGATTGGTGGTGAAGGTTGAGTTGGTTAAACCTTGCTCGAATCCGAGGCTGAACCAACTGCTTGTGAGAAGTTTGCACAGTTGGAAATTTTTACCTAGCTCGCAAAGCTACATGCAGGACATCCGCGTTCATTTCGAAGTGGAGTAGGGTCTGCTGACATTTATTCTTCGACAATTACGCATCCAAATCCCCCGAGCTCACCTGCGGTGAGCCCTTCTCACTACAAACGAACTTTCAGTTCGTTCTTTTTTAATAAATTCTCACCAACTCAATCAGGACAAGGCGCAAAAGACAAAATTAGCATCCCATTTTTTTAATTATGCCGAATTTTTTGACCGAGGTTTTTGTTTTGAGGGAAAGTCGAAGATTCTACTTTTTTAAACCGAAGCGCCTCCACAGCAGTAAAATCACCGAACAGTAAATCACATTCCACGCCGCCATTGAAAGACCGAGGAAGAAAAAGCTTGGCTCGTCGCATCTGACCGCCTTTGTTTTAATTAGGGCGTTTCTCAAATCGTCCAAATTTTCCAAATCATTCAAACTTTCTGAAGAGCAGGAGCTGGGTCCTTTGAAAATTTTTTGCTCAACGCCAACGTGGTAAATCGCGATGCTGGAGTTGATTAGTAGAAAAATAATGCAGAGAAGAAGTGCAATTTTTTGCCGAGATTCTTTTCTAAAAAAAATCAGTGCGAGTAATGTTGTGGCGACAATTGCAAAAAATGGTTTGCGTTGGTAGAGGCACAAGATGCAAGGCTGGTAGTCAAATAGAAATTGAGCCGCGTAAGCAAAAATTAATGCGGCGAGAGAGGCTAGTAGTAAAAAAATTAATTGAGCTCGTAGGGTGATTTTGATGTTCATCTGCTCAAAATTTCCTTTGCTAAATTTTTACGGAGCTCGACTGCCGGCTGATCGAAAGGGTTAATATTTTTTACGTAAGAGATTAAAATCGTTTCCAACAACATCTGCATCATTAGGCCGCCAAGGACTTCCTCATCCAGTTTTTCAATTTCAATAATTCGGATTGGTAATTTTTTCCGATTCAAAACCTCGATGGTGGTTTCTTGCTCTACTCCAACAATTTGACTTAATTTTTTACCGCCAAACAAAGTGGGGCAGGTGGGAAGATCTTTGATTAAAAAATCGTAAGGATGTTTTTTTGTGGTAATGAAGGTGAAAAATTTGTCCTTCGGTCCCTCAAGGTAGAGTTGTAGCTGACTGTGCTGATCGACCGTCCCCATTGAGTTGATTGGAGTAGAGCCAAAATTATTTTTTCCCAAAGATTCCGCCCAAAGCTGGCGGTACCAGTCGGTAAAATTTTTCAGATTGTCAATGTAGGGCATGATGACACTACTAGTGAATCCTTGATCGTAGAGGGCTAGTTGCGTTGCGCAGGAATCAGAAATTTCATCTTTATCCAAGAAATTTTTTAGAATTTTTTTCGCGCCATTTCTAATTTTTTTCCCATCTAACCCAGCGAGCATTGCGGGCAAAAGTCCTGTGATAGAAAAGCAAGAATATCTCCCGCCAATGTCACTTGGATGAGATGCAATTTCGGCACCAATTTTTTTTGCGATTTTAGCGAGAGAATTGGAGTGCGACTCGGTGATGAATAAAAATTGTTTCGCAAAATTTTTGATTTTTGTCTTCTTCAATTCATCTAGGATTATCAAGGTCTGACAGATTGTTTCTATTGTCTCCCCAGACTTACTGATGACTAGAAAAAATGTATTTTTGAAATCAATTTTTGTCAGGCAGTTTTGAACTGTTGCTGGATCAATTGATTCCAAAAATTCGAGTTTATTTTGTGGCTTTAGCGCACTCAAAGTTTTGCCACCTAAGCTTGATCCGCCAACGCCAAGAATAAGAATTTTTTGGTAGGTAGAAATTTTTTTAGAGAAATTTTCGAATTGTTTTAGATCTTCCTTAGCGAAAATAATCTCGATCATTGGAAGCTGCGAAGATTTGATTTGACTGCGTAAATCGCTGGCTAGCCTCCCGCATTCTCTCTGAAATTTTTGTAGATTTTTTACCGCAGGGACATTTTTAAATTTGATCAAAGTTGGACTCCGTTTAATTACACAATTTAACCCAGAACTCGGTTCATGAAGAAGATATTTAATCTGCTAATTTTTGCGTCCGTTCTAACCGTTTTGCAGGGATGCACAACCTATTCCACATCTCTCAACACAATGGAAAAATTGAGGGACCCACCGGTTGTTAACATAAAACAAGGTAAAACTTGTAGCTCCAATTTATTTGGGGGTTTTTCTCTGCCATGGATAGGTGACACAGCAATCAGAATTAAGGGTGATCAGTCGGTAATAACCGCAATAAAAAAGGCCGGAATAAGTCACGTTTATTCGATCGATTTCTCAACAGTGCATTACGTGTTTTACAGCAAAAGATGCACCATGGTGTTTGGTTATTAGACACTGTTAGCTAACAGTGTCTAGTTCCTAAATTCAAACCAACCGCAATCTCTCTTCCCCTAGTTTTTTATTGGATGGATCGGTGTAGCAAGCGGCTCTCGAGCCGGTGAATTTGTCTAATTTTATTTCCTTGGTGTTTTTATTGTTCACGAATTTGAACAACCCCGTTGTGTCCTTCCCGCCAATTAGCGACGATTCCTCAATACTGTAGACCGACATTACCCACTGCTGATTGCGATTAAACTGCATGTTGCTCGCCTCTCTAACGTCAAGCCTGTAGGGCATCGTAATGCGATCAGCGATGATTGAGATCTTTTGGTTACTCGGAAATTTCATGTTGCCACCAAGATGCTGTGAGTCGCTCACATTCAACACCAATTCCGCGCTGCTTAAATCTCCTCTGTCAATTTTTTCTCTCTTTAAATTTTTCACAAAAGATTCCGCGGCAGTAGGTGGAACAATGGTCACGGCATCCTTGTTGAAATTTATGATGGTAAAAAATCCCTGAGAAAATTTTGATGTTTTGAGAAAAAATTCGAGCAAGCGATCGCTAGAAATGTTGGAAATGATGATGTTGCCCAGCGAAACATTTTTGTAATGACGCAAATCGACAGGAATTAATTTCGCATTTTTTTCTGCTGATTTAATCGATTTGACGATTTCCGAAACCACACTGAATTCCTCGAGAGCGGAGACAGTTTCGACATTAACCTCGCTTCTTTTTTTTACCTCTTCACCCGCTACTTCGCTAAATAAAGAATATCTTGAACCTAACTCTGCATTGATCTCGGAGCAATCAACAACCGTGATTAATTTTGGAAGAATGGCGCAAGATTGCATAAGGATGGCAAAAATAACGAAGATAAATTTCATGAGTTACAGTGAGATTTTTTTGATGGATTTTACTTTGCCGATTGCTGCAAAAGTTGGCTTCGAGCCAGTAAAAATTTTCTCAGCTAATTTGGTCACGTCAGATTTTTTTACTGCCAAAATTTTCTTAATTACCTCTTGGTCTGAAAGTAGTCGATCATAGGACAAGATGTCCCCGCCAAGGCGCTGCATTCTTGTGCTCGTACTTTCTTTCGCCATTAACAAGCTTGCTTCGAATTGTGTTCTGACGCGCTGAAGCTCTTTGTCAGAAATTTTTTCGCAGATTTTTTTTATTTCGTCACGAGTTGCCGAAATTAATTCGTCAGCTTTTTCTGGAGTGGTTCCGGCGTAAATTCCAAAAATTCCGGAGTCTTGATGAGCGGAGTTGAAGGCGTAAATGGAATAGGCTAGACCACGATTTTCGCGCACTTCTTGGAAGAGGCGAGACGACATTCCGCCACCTAAAATCATCGCCAAAATTTGTGATGCGTAATAGTCTTTGTCCAAGTGTGACAGACCTTTGAAGCCCATCACCAAATTAATTTGCTCTAGTTTTTTTTCTTTTCTGAAATCCCCACCCTGATATTTTGCAGCCTCCGGAGCTTTGATTTTATTGCTCCCGAGATTGGTAAAATATTTCTTCGACCACTTCACCAAATCGCTTTCTTTAATATTTCCCGCCGCCACAACAGCCATGTTTCTGTAGTTGTATTGCTTGTTGATGTAATCGACAAAATGATCGCGATTAAATTTTTTAATATTTTTTGTAGGGCCGAGAATTGAACGCCCAAGCGCTTGTTTCGGGTAGGCCACCTCTTGGAAATAATCAAAAATAATGTCATCGGGAGTGTCGTTGGTCATGGCAATTTCTTGCAAAATTACTCCGCGTTCTTTTTCCAACTCAATTTTGTCGAAGGTAGAATTCTGTAAAATATCGGCCAGAAATTCGAGGGCAAATTCAGCGTGCTGCTTCAAAACTTTTGCGTAGTAAACGGTTTTTTCTTTCGATGTGTAAGCGTTGATGCGACCACCAATTCCCTCAAACTCTTCAGCAATTTGTCTAGCGTTACGCTTAACTGTTCCCTTGAAAGCCATGTGTTCGAGAAAATGCGAAATACCGTTGATTTCAATGGCCTCATTGCGACTTCCAGTATTGACGAAAACGCCAACCGAAACCGTTTCAACCTCTTTCATTTCATCGGCAGCAATGCGCAAACCATTGGGTAGAGTAGTGATTTCTTGTTTGGACATGGAAAAAAATTAAAGATTGAGCGAAGAGTGGCGGGAGCGAAAACAATGTCTGAGTCAGAAGAAATCAAATAAATAAAATAATCTCCATGCGCACATCCCCACTGCTGTCAATCCGTGATGCAACAATTTCATTCGCCAAAAAAACACTTTTTGAAAATTTACATCTCAATCTTTTTCCACGCGATCGCGTGTGTTTGATTGGGAAAAATGGCGTCGGAAAAACAACGTTAGTGAATGCGATTGCTGGTGAGTTTGATTTAGACTGCGGTGAGCGTTGGATCATGCCCAGCGCGGTTATTGGCTATCTTTCGCAAAGTGAAAAATTACCGAATGGTGTCACTGTTTTTGATTTCATCATGTCGGGTTTGAAGCTTGATGAACACAAGTCTTACGTCATCGACATTGTCTGCGATCACCTAAAAATAGATCGAAATGCTCTGACGGAAAATCTTTCCGGTGGGCAAAAAAGGCGCGTGAATCTTGCTCGTGCACTGGTTTTAGAACCGGACATTTTGCTACTTGATGAACCAACAAATCATCTCGATTTAGAAGTGATTCAATGGTTGGAAGAATATTTAAAATCTTACCAAGGTGCGCTGCTGGTGATTTCGCACGATCGAAAATTTTTAGAAAAAATTTCCAACAAAGTTTTTTGGCTGCGCGCAAACAAACTAAAAATTAATCTTCGTGGCTACGAAGATTTTGACGAATGGTCGCAAGGAATAATTGATCACGAGCAGCGCGAACTCGTAAATTTAGAAAAAAAAGTTGGGCTCGAAAGTGGCTGGTTGCAAACTGGCGTGACTGGTCGGCGGAAGAGAAATATTGGTCGCCTGCATTACCTCGAGGAGCTGCGACAAAAATTAGAAGTGCAAAAAAGATTGGTTCGCGCCAATCAAAATCACATCAAAATCGAAACACAAAAAATTGAAGAAGACGCGCCGCAAGTGATTCTTAGCCTGAATAATGTCAGCAAATCTTACGCACCAGAATCTCAAAAAAATTTAATCGACAAATTTTCAATCAAACTTTTGCGTGGCGAAAAAATTGGCATCATCGGCAAAAATGGCAGCGGAAAATCAACGCTACTAAAAATGATTCTTGGTGAGGTGAGGCCAGACACGGGAACGGTTAAGCCCGCACGCGACATCAGCATTTCTTACTTCGATCAAAACAGAATTAGCATTCAACCAGCATCGACAATTCAAGAAATTCTCTGCGACTCTGGCTCTGATTACGTCAGGCTCGCCAATAATAAAACCAAACACATTAGTGGCTATTTGAAGGATTTTTTATTTGATCCGAAGGACACTCAAACGTTAGTCGGAACCTTGTCTGGTGGGCAGCAAAATAGATTACTCTTAGCTAAAACTTTGGCCAATCCCGGCAATTTCATGATTCTCGATGAGCCTACGAATGACCTCGACATGGACAGTCTAGACATGCTGCAAGAATATTTGATGCAGTACCAAGGTACGCTGCTCGTGGTTAGCCATGATCGTGATTTTTTAGACAATGTTGCAACTAGCATCCTTGCTTTTGAGGGAGATGGCGCGATTGCGAGCCATGTAGGCGGTTACTCAGATTATTTGGAATACAAAAGAAAATATCAGGCGATTCAAAATCCTGAAAAACCTTTGAAGAGGCTGGTTGGCGAGGATTCGGGAAGTCAAAATAAAAATTTAAAGGATCAAAAAAAATTCTCCTACAAGCACAAAATTGAACTCGAGAAACTACCGCAAAAAATTAAGAAATTGGAAGAAAAAATCAGGCAATTGAGTGAGGAGTTAAGTGAGACCGAAGACCGCAATGGTGCGAATCTAGCGCATATTTCAATGGAAATTGCGAAGCTGCAAAGTGAGTTAAATATTTCTGAGGAAAGATGGTTGGAGCTTGAGGAGAAGAGGGTTGAAGATGAGTAGAGATTTTTGGAATGTTAAAAATTTCTATTGACAGTAAGTGCAGTTAATCTCATTACCGAACGCAAATCTAACTAACTCGAAAATTTGTTAGCTCAGGTTTGCAGGGCTCTCAGACTAATTTCAAAAGAGCTTCTTTGCTTAACTTAAATGAAATAATTTATGAAAAACTTTATTAAAATTTCAGCAGTTGCAATGGCAATCGCCACGATTGCTTCGTCTGCTAATGCCGCTTCCGTATCTGGTACTGCGAATGCAAGGGTTGTAACACCAATTGCAATTTCTCAAACTAAAGCTCTTGAGTTTGGTTCTTTCGCTTCCAGCGCTTCTTCTGGTACAATAACCCAAGCCGGTACTTTTACTGGTGGTGTTACAGCCGTTTCTGGTGGTGCAACCAGGTCTGCTGGCATCTTCTCTGTAACTGGTGAGGCCGTTAATGGCACTCCTTACACTTTCACGCTTCCTGCTACAGCCACACTTACTAGTGGCGCTAACACCATGACAGCTACTTTGTCTCTTGCCTCAGGTACTTCCTCTAGAACTTTAAATGCCTCTGGCGCTGATTCAGTTTCTGCTAATGGCTCGTTAGCTGTTTCTGCTAACCAAGCGGCTGGTACTTACGCTGGGACATACACCGTTACTGTTAATTACTAAGTAAAATGAACTTAAATGAAATAATTTATGAAAAACT
>CANMEW010000054.1:0-3376 GCA_947496905.1 Rickettsiales bacterium
GAAAAATATAATTTTAATTGGAGAGATCTCAAGACTCATCTTAATCAAATACAGAATAAAAATATTTATAAACAGTTTTTAAATGCAATTATTGACAATAGTTTGCAATTAGCCAATCTAGCCAATTTGCAAGCGCCGACAACACGGTGAAGCTTAAGGGTTTTACCAGATTTGATGGCGCAATTTATTACAAAATATCTCCAAGATCTCGCCTGCAATTAAACGTCGAGAATCTCTTTGGTCGGGAATACGCACTCACTGCTCACAACAACAATAACATCCAACCGGGCTCACCTAGGGCATTCAAAATGTCTCTAATGGCGGATTTTTAGAGGTTACCTAAATTTTAACTTCCCGTCTTAGCTTCTGAAATGGTTTCAATTTTCATCCTTGCCTCGTCGAGTCTTTTGCTGCAGAGCTCCTTTAACGCTGAACCCTCCTCGTAAAGATCGATCATTGAATCGAGATTAATCTTCTGTGATGACAAAATCTCGACAATCTCCTCAAGCCTTGCCATCGCCTCTTCAAAACTGAGTTTGGAAATTTTTTTCTCGAAATTTTTTGCAGGGTTTTTGGTCATTTTAATGCTGAATCTGATTCAAATATACCGATCCAATTTTAATCAGATTCGGTATCGGGGTTTCACACGAATGTGGGGCGCCGCTCATGCGGCGTAAAAGAATTTAAAGCAACTTGGCTCCCTGCGAATGTGGATTGCTTCGAGTGTCTCGTAAGAAATTTAGCAGCTTTTCATGAAGTCAAAGAGCGGAGTTTCCTGCCCTTCTTTGTCGGTTAAGCGAATAGGATATTGGTCGGAGAAGCAGGCGTCGCAATATTGCGGATTATTGCTGTCGCGATCAGCCTTTAGAATGGCGCGGTAAAGTCCGTCGATGGAAATGTATCCCAAGCTGTCAGCGCCAATTATTTTGGCGATTTGATCAACGGAAGAATTAGCGGCGATTAAGTCTTTTTTGTCAGGAGTGTCAACGCCGTAGAAGCATGGCGAAATTGTTGGTGGGCTGGCGATGAGCATGTGTACCTCTTTGGCGCCGGCATCACGCATTAGTTGGACAATTTTTTTTGAGGTCGTGCCGCGCACGATACTGTCGTCAATTAGTATTACTCTCTTGTCTTTGATTACCGCCGGGTTGGCATTGTGTTTCAACTTTACGCCAAAGTGACGAATGCGATCTGTTGGTTCGATGAAAGTTCGACCAACGTAGTGATTGCGGATGATGCCAAGTTCGAAAGGAATTTTTGATTCAAGGGCGTAGCCAATTGCAGCTGGCACGCCGGAATCTGGAATTGGTACGATTACGTCAGCATCTATTTTTACCTCACGAGCAAGTTCAATGCCAATATTTTTGCGCATTTCGTAAACATTTTTTCCCTCGAGAAGACTGTCAGGACGGGCGAAATAGACATATTCAAAAATACAAAATTTTGACGGTTTTTTGGCGAATGGCTGCAAAGATTTCACGCCATTTTCGTCGATGAGAATCATCTCCCCATGCGCGATGTCGCGCTCGAACTTAGCGCCGATGATGTCCAATGCGCAGGTTTCTGAAGCCACAACGTAAGAATCACCAAGCCTTCCCAACACTAGTGGGCGCACTCCGTATGGGTCGCGTAGCGCAATAATTTTTCCTTCGTGAATCATTACCAAAGAGAATGCGCCTTCAATTTGTGAAGCGGCGTCGATTATTTTTTCCGTGAGAGTTGGTTTTTGACTGAGGGCGATGAGATGGATGATGACCTCTGTGTCCATCGTCGATTGAAAAATCGCGCCATGCTTGATGAGTTTGTTGCGAAGAGTGGTGGCGTTGGTAAGGTTGCCATTGTGCGCAAGGGCTAGAAAGCCAGAGCTGAGGTCGGCGTAAATGGGCTGGTAATTGCGAGAAGTTTTTTTGCCAGCTGTGGAGTAGCGTACATGTCCAATCGCCGAAGTTCCCTCGAGTTTTTTTACAACTTCTGGCGAAGTGAAATTGTCGGCGACTAGACCATCAGCAAAATGGGCAGAAAAAAATTCACCAGACATGGTGACGATTCCCGCCGCCTCTTGTCCACGATGTTGCAAAGCGTGTAGTCCGAGAGCGGTGTTTACGGCGGCGTCAAGAGATCCGTAAATTGCAAAAATTCCACATTCCTCGTGAAGCTTGTCGAAATCGAAAGGAGTCATTTTTTGTTTTTGTGAGGGTGATTTTCTAATTTTACACAGCTGTGCAAAATTAGACTTTTTTCGCGACCCGCTAATTTCAAGGGTTTAGAGCTGGTCGTTTGTAAAAAATGGGATTAGTAAAGGCGGTTTTAAAATTGAACCCTTGTGGCTGTAGGGCTCAGCTTTTTAGCACCGGATGTTTTTTCTGAAATTTTTTTTAGAGCTTACTGCCGCAATAGTTAAGACAAAAAGATTTTCTCTGTGCGAAGAGAATCTTTTTCCGATTTCAAAATTTTACACTTACTGGACGGAGTCGTAGTTGGCGCGCGACATGAGATATTTGTAAACGATGAGATTCTCTAAAATCCGCTGCACGTAATTCCTGGTTTCGGAGTAGGTGATGAGCTCGATCCAGTCGATTACTTTGTCGAGATCTTTTTCTTTGCGTGGATCGTAGAATTCATTAATCCAGCGCTGCGTGGCATTTGGTCCGGCGTTGTAAGAGGCAATTGCCAACATTTCTGATCCGTCAAAGCGATCAATTAATTTTTTAATGTAGAAAGAGCCGAGGCGCACATTGTAGGTGATGTCGGTGGCGAGTTTTTTTTTGTCGTAAGCGATTCCGATGTCTTTAGCCACTAACTTCGCAGTTCCTGGCATTAATTGCATGAAGCCAATTGCGCCGACTTGACTGAGTGCCATTGGAGCAAATCCGCTTTCCTGCTTAATGATCGCATGCACTAATGGCGCATATTCGTCATGCACCACTTCTTTGACGATTTGGAATTTATCTTTGATGAAAAAAACATTTTTTCTTGCCGCGGTACGAGAAATTTTTGCGTCAAGTTGACGGTCACCAATTTCGTTGGTGAGCTTCATGATGACAGCGATTTGCCCTTCGGTTGGAGCATTGTTTACGATCCATTCGAAAATTTTACTGGCACTTGTTTTGTCGCCAGTAATTGCGAGTAAGTAAGCCGCTTGCGCCGCCCTTGATTCAGAAATTTTTGCTAAATCGCGACCAGTGATGTCAGGGTCTTTAGGTAGAATAATGTCGGACGAGGCGCCAACGCTGTCTAGAGCGCGATGTTTGTGAATGGCTAATTGTCCGTAGAAAAATATTGGGTATTTCGCCGCCTCTTTGTACCACTCAACTGCCAGTGGTTTATTTTTCATTCCTTCCGCTGCCATGCCAAGCCAGTAAGCACCGCGTGACAA
>CANMEW010000054.1:3386-8525 GCA_947496905.1 Rickettsiales bacterium
GCGTGACAAGGTGACTGGTTGAGAAACATTTTTGTAAAGATTTTCGAAGCGGGTGTAAGCATCTTTTGGCTCATCCAGAAAGCGCAGAGCAATCCAGCCGGCGGTCCATTCAGCTTCCCAAAAATCTGCAGATGTTTTTGGTAGATTGTGGGCAGAAATTAGTTTGTAGGCTGCTTGATATTTTTTTTGTTTGAGCATTTCGCGACCGTAGAGTCGGCGCAGACTCCACCATTTTTCGGGTACTTGCGATTTTGTTGGTAGGTCGAGCATTAAGTCGAGCAAGTCATCAATTTTATCCTTCGACTTGTACCACACAATTCTGCGGTAAGAAAGACCCTCATTCGCCCTCAATTTTCTAGGAACAGAGAGGATAATTTTGTCGACATATTTTGGAGAATTTTGGAGATCGATGACTGCAGTAAAAAGTCTTTGATGGTCTTCGTTAACGAAGCTCATGAGGCGCTTGGCATCGTCAATTTTTCCATCCCAAAGAAGGCGATCAATGCGGTTAATGTGGTCAATTTCGGTGAGTTGGTTTTGGTATTTTTCTAAGAATTTTTTTTCGTCATCGGCGGAGAAATTTTCTCTTACCCAAATGTTAGAAATTAAATTTTTAGCATCCTTTTCTGCGCCGACCTTTTCTTCTTCAGGAAGTTTTGAAATGGATAAAAAATTTATTTTTGACTGCGCTAAATAAATTTTAGATTCAGTGGTGCCAGCGGGATTTGAGTTGAAATATTTTTCACTAATTTGGTAGGGAATGCCATTCGCAATTGCTACCCTCTCAACATTGCGACGCATTTCATTAGCGTTTGGATAAAATGGATTGTCTGTGGTGAAGCGAGAAATGTCGCTGAAGGAAATGCGCTTTGGATCAATTTTTCCGCTAAATTTATTCCACAAAATAATGTCAGTTACAGCTTCAGAAAATTCTGATTTTTCTTGTGAAGTTTCTGAATTCTCTTTTTTTCCATCCTTCATTTGAGAAGCTAGGCGCAAAGCTTCGTCGTAGTTTTTTTCAGCAATTGCAGCGCTAACTTTTTTTAAAATTTCGAAATCTTTTTCGGTAAGATCGCGCCACAATTTGTGAGAAATTGGTTTTGCATCCTTGGCCTCTGATTCAGAGCTAAAAATAAAAAAAGTTGCAGCAAGCAGCATCAAGCAAACTTTAAATAAAGAGGCGTAGTTTTGTGGCACTGTGTGGAGGAGTTATTTGTTGTGATTTTCTTGGTGGGATGAGGGCTTTTCGATTTGATTTCTCTGGGCTCGCTTCTTAAGTTTTCGCACAATCTTTTTTCAAACATTTTCGCAAATCAACAAATGAATTTCCTGAATAATCTTTGCATAAAATTGTCCTGCCAAAAAGTTGGTGTTGATGAATTTTCTAACCAATATTTCCAACATAAAAACGGCAAAAGATTCGTGGTTTACAACGGCATTGCTGAGCCTTCAAAAATTCCCGCCGAATGGCATGGTTGGATGCATTATTCAACCGACATCACTCCAATGAAAATCAATACTCACAAATTTTCTTGGCAAAAAATCCACCTACCAAACTTAACTGGAACCAAAGGCGCCTACTCACCAAAAAATTCCTCCGCAAAAAAAACTAGTTCTGAATACGAACCTTGGAAACCTTGTTAGAGACTCTAGTTTCCATCTCCTCATCACCCTACTCACTTCCAATGAAACAAATCGAAATCACTCCGCAGCTTGTCAAAGATCACAATTTAACCGAAGAGGAATACCAAAAAGTTTTGGGAATTTTGGGTCGCGTGCCAACAATTACTGAGCTCGGAATTTTCTCGGCAATGTGGTCGGAACATTGCTCCTACAAATCAACTAAGAAATGGCTTAAAGCCATGCATACCAAGGCTCCATGGGTCATTTGCGGGCCGGGAGAAAATGCTGGCGTAATCGACATTGGCGACGGTCAAGCGGTGGTTTTTAAAATGGAAAGTCATAATCATCCTTCATTCATCGAACCCTACCAAGGTGCCGCCACTGGTGTTGGTGGAATTTTGCGCGACGTCTTCACCATGGGTGCACGTCCAATTGCAAATCTAAACGCACTGCGCTTTGGCGACATTAATCATCCAAAAACTAAGCAATTGGTGAATGGGGTTGTCTCGGGGATTGGCGGCTACGGCAATTGCGTTGGCGTTCCAACTGTTGGCGGGGAAGTTACTTTCGACAAAAGCTACAATGGCAACATCATCGTTAACGCCATGACAGTAGGGCTTGCGGACAAGAATAAAATTTTTTACTCCGCCGCCTCAGAAGTTGGTGCGAGCGTAGTTTACGTAGGATCAAAAACTGGTCGCGACGGCATTAACGGTGCGGTGATGGCATCTGACGAATTCAAGGAAGGTGACGAAGACAAGCGTCCGACAGTGCAGGTGGGCGATCCATTCGCAGAAAAACTTTTACTCGAGGCCTGCATGGAGTTGATGCAATCCGACTGCATTTTGTCGATTCAAGACATGGGCGCAGCTGGGTTAACTTCATCTTCTTTCGAAATGTCCGGCAAAGGTGGAACTGGAATTGAGTTGAATTTGGAAAATGTACCACAGCGCGAAACTGGCATGACACCTTACGAAATCATGCTTTCCGAAAGTCAGGAAAGAATGCTAATGATTGTGAAGCCGGAAAAAGAAGATTTTGCCAAAAATGTTTTTGAGAAGTGGGGGTTAGATTTTGCAGTGATTGGTAAGGTGACTAACAGTGGCAGAGTTGTGGTAAAAATGAATGAGGAAATTTACGCCGACATTCCATCTGCACCACTTTCTGAAAGCGCTCCGGAATACGACCGAGCTTGGGTGTAGAATTTGCTCAAAAATTTACCTCAGTTTGAGGAGTTTTTTTGAATTTTGGCCGGGCCGGCCAAAATTAGACTTTTTCCTCAATCCACAATTGGTGCGGCTCCGTAAATTTAAATTCGCAAAAAATGAACAGAAAATCGCTGTTCAAAAAATTGAGCCCTAGAGCCGCAAGGGTTCAACTTTTTAATTTTGTCAGAAATCAGCAGAAAAAAATTTTTAAATCGTAAAAGCCTTGGGGCAGTAAGATCGAAAAATTTCAAAAGTTGCAGATTTTGCGCCTCAAAATTTTATTTTCTTCCAAGACAGGGTTTACGCAAACCCTAAAAAAGTCACAAAAAAAACCTCGGTCGAAAAATTCAAAATCTGAATCTTCGACCGAGGTTTTTTGTTTTTGAGATGTCGGTTAGTTCAGAAAAAAATCTTTAATGAAGTGTAGCGCTTCGACACCAAGCAACACGGCGGAAAATGAAATGACGACTCCGCTCGTGCCTACGGCAATTCCGAACAGTACAATCAAGCCATCCTTTCCTAGTAATCCGAAGGAAATGATCAAAATTCCGAGTCCGGGAATGAAGTTGGAGAGTGGTATTGGCAAGAGAATGAAGAAGGAAAAAATGAACGCAAAAATGCCGATTATTCTTTCGGCAATTGGTGAAATCATGAAGAGTAGGCGTGGCTTAAGGATTTTTTCTACCTTGCCAATGTAGGGTGAAGATTTTTGCACCAGCATTACCAGTACCGATCTTTTTACCGACATGTTGGAAAATCTTTTTGGTAATTTTGGCGCGGTGTGGCCAGCGATCATTTGCAGTGAAAAAATCACCAGTGGAATTGAAATGATGCTGGGAAGTGGAGGTGGTAATGGGATGAGAATGGCGAAAGAAAAAATCATCATTGCTAGGCCGAAGCCAATGGCATCCATCGCTTCTACTAAATCGCGAATGGGAATGCGGTCGGATGAAGAGCTGTTGACGACATCTTCAATAACCTGTGTTGTGATGATTTTTCTTTGATCCATTAAGAGGCTTTCTCTTCAGATTTTTCAGCGCTGTCAGATTTTTTTTCCTCGTCCTTCAGACCTTTCTTTAAGCCTCTCACGCCTTTGCCAATGTCCTGCATTACTTGAGGTAATTTTCCTGCGCCAAAAAGCACAAAAACAATTACTAAAATTAGCAATAATTCGCCGACTCCAATAGACATATTTTCTCCTATTTAGAAATTAAATTTGTGAGCTCGCCCCATTCCCTGACGCTTAAACCAGAGTTTTCCTGAGTAACTTTTTCGCCTTTCAGCATTTTTTTAACCACTTCCAAAGCAGGGCCAGAAAGGTTTTTCCCCTCCTTCTGATTTTTCATGAAGGCTTCGTAACAATGTGGAACCCATTTTTTTACCATGTCGAGCATTAGTTCGGCGTAAACACGAATTTCGTACTGAGCATGGGAATCGGCGCGTAAATTTAGGAAGTGCAAAAGATTGTGCAGGTCAATTTTCCAATACCATTGAGTGTAACAATTTAGCGGCAAATTCATGCGAGCAAGCTCGCGAGCCAGACCTTCCTTTTCTTCGTTAGCAATGCCGCCATTAGCATCTTGATTAATCATCTCTAGGTAGTGCTGGTAAGACTGTGTGGAGTCTTGCTTCAGAATTTCCAACACTCTTTTTTGTTCAGACGAATTTAAAACTGTAGTTTCGTCACGGCCTTGATGATTAACCTTCGATTGAGCTGACAAATTTTCGCCGCGCGGAATGTAGAACTCATCTTCCATGATTGAGTAGCGTGCGGAATATTCGTTAACAGAAGCGGTACGATGGCGAATCCATTGGCGTGCCACAAAAATTGGCAGCTTGATGTGAAATTTTATTTCACACATTTCCAGTGGAGTTGTGTGGCGATGAGCAATTAGGTAATTTATTAACCCCTTGTCGGCATTAACTTTTTTGGTGCCTTGACCGTAAGAAACGCGAGCCGCCTGAACAACTGAAGAATCGTTTCCCATGTAGTCAACAACGCGCACAAAGCCGTGATCCAAAACCTCGAAAGGTTGGTAAAGAATTTTTTCAAGTTCCGGTGAAACTGGTCGGAGAGTTTGATTTGATTGCGCGCGCAGCGAATTAATTTCTTCTAACTGCTCTTTTTTGATGGTCATTTTATACCGAATCTGATTGAAAATACCGAACTGTTTTTGCCTGAACTAAATCAGATTCGGTATTGGGGTTCCCCGCAATGCGGGGCGCCGCTCGTGCGGCGTAAAAGAATTTAAAACAACTTGGTTCCCCGCAATGCGGGGCGCCGCTCGTGCGGCGTAAAAGAATTTAA
>CANMEW010000055.1 GCA_947496905.1 Rickettsiales bacterium
ACTGGTTCCACACAACGTGGGGCGCCGCTCATGCGGCGTAAAAATAAAAACTGGTTCCACACAACGTGGGGCGCCGCTCATGCGGCGTAAAAATAAAAACTGGTTCTTGCGCGAGGCGGGGCGCTGTCGTGTTCGCGTAAAAAATTTCTACTTTAGGCGTTTATTGGAAGATTTTGCGACTGGTTTTTCTTTCGCATTTTCTGCTTTTTCGTCACGGACTAAGTCGGCGACGTAATTTTTCAAAATTCTCACATTCACCCCCGCGGAAATTTCAACTTCGACCTGATTTTCTTTTTTGTGAACATCTTTCACCACACCAATGATTCCGCCATTAGTGATGACTTTGCTGCCGATTTTTAGATTGTCGATCAAGGCCTGATGCTCTTTCATTTTTTTAGTTTGTGGCCTCACGATTAAAAAATAAAAAACCGCAAAAATTAAAATTAATGGTACAAAGCTGGAAAAAGAAAATCCTGGTTGAGCTGCGGTAGTAAAGGCTTCAGAAGTTTGAGCGAAAGAGTCGGAGATTAGGAAATTTTTAAACATTTTAAATTATTTTAAGGTTTAGGGAGGGTTACTCGTCGCTTTTAAGGAGAAGATCTTTGAGTCGTTCAACACTCTCATCCTTTTGCTGCGCAGTTGGTTTTTCGGGATTATTCGGGTCGGGAATTTCGGCAAAATTTGGCGGCACAATTAGCGGATCGTCAATTTTTTTTGAGCAGGATGCTAACAAGAAAGCTGCGGATAAAATAAAAATTTTAAGAAATTTTCTTTCCATTTTTCTCAAAAAAAATCTCGTCAAAAATTAAAATCATTACACCAATAAATATGCAAGAATCGGCTAAATTAAAGGCTGGCCAGTGGTAAAAAGAAATGTGGAAATCTAGAAAGTCTGCTACCGCTCCATTTTGGATTCGATCAATCAAATTTCCTAAAGCCCCGCCAATGATGAGTCCGAGAGCGTAGGTAAAATGTAATTTTCGATTACTGTAAAGCCAAAAGAAAAGAATCAAAATGAGCACTGATTGAATCGCCGAAAAAATTATTCGGCCATTTTCTAAATGGTCAAACATGCCAAAACTTACGCCGCGATTCCAAACAGAAACTAAATTAAAAAAATCAAAAACTCTTACTTCGGCTTGGTTAGTGCCGTGTTCTACGGCAAGTTTTTCTAATGACGCAAAAATTATTTTTTTACTGAGTAGGTCGAGAAGTGCCACGAAGAATGCGATCAATGTACCGGCGAAGAAATTTTTTTTATTCTCAAAAATTTGGGAGTTCATTTTTGCAGCAGAGCATTTTTTGAATCGACCAAAATAACCGTCGGCTGGAATTTTCTCGCCTCTTCTTCATTCATTGAGCCGTAGGCAATGATGATTACCGGGTCGCCAATTTGCACTTTGCGCGCCGCCGCACCATTAATTTTTATTTCACCTGAATCAGCTTCAGCTGCAATTGCGTAGGTTGTGAAGCGTTCACCATTATTGATGTTCAACACGTCAACTTTTTCATTTAGTAAAATTCCTGAAGCTTTGAGGAGATTGCTGTCGATCGAGATTGAGCCTTCGTAATTTAGGTCGGCTTGAGTTACGATTGCGCGATGAATTTTTGCGCGCATTAGAGTGAGTTGCATGAGAATACCAAATCCAAAAACTCTTAATACCAAATTTGATTTGGTATTTGGGGTTCCCCACGAATGTGGGGCGCGGCTAGTGCCGCGTAAAAATAAACTGCGGTTCTCTCGCGAGGTGTGGCGCAAAAGGAAGAATTAGGTTAAAAAAATTGTCATTCCGACGATCCCAAATAAAGCCGAGAGGATCCAAAATCTTTTCACAACTTTCTGCTCACTCCAGCCCTTTTTCTCAAAGTGGTGATGTAGTGGAGCCATTAAAAAAATTCTTTTTTTGCGTAGCTTGTAGGAGCCGACTTGAAGAATTACTGAAACGGCTTCGGCAACAAACAAAATGGAGATGACGAAAAAGATGAATTCTTGCTTGATGATGATTGCGATTAGTCCAAGAGCGGAGCCAATTGCCAGACTTCCAACATCGCCCATGAAAATTTTAGCAGGTCTCAAATTGAAAGTTAAAAAAGCGAGAATTGAGCCAGTGAGAGAGATGCAGAAAAAAATTAATTCTCCTGAAAATTTTACGTGAGGAACGTGAAAGTTTTTTGCCAATTCTGGCGTTGATGATGCGTAGATCAGCAAGATGAGGCAGCAAAGACTAATGATTGCTGGCACCGAAACTAGCCCGTCTAGACCGTCGGTTAAATTTACCGCATTGGATGTTCCAACGATTACGACATTGACGAAGAGGATGTAGAGCACGAAGCCAAGCGCGATGTAATGTCCGTGACCAAATGGTAAAAAAACTTTGCTGCGGAAATGAATTTCGTCGATGCTTCCAAGCCAAAGAAATGCCACTCCGATGATGGTGAATTGGATGATCAATTTTACGCTGCCACGAAAACCATTGGTGCTTTTAAACGCTACTTTCATCAGGTCGTCTACGAGACCAATGATTGCGAAAGAAATAAAAACAAAGCAGGTGATGAGGATGTAGCGGTTAGTAAAATCAGTGAAGAGTAAGGTGGTTGCAAGGGTTGCGAGAATAATAAAAATACCGCCCATCGTTGGCGTATTCTTTTTGGTTTTGAGATGGGAGGCGGGACCAGACTTGCGAATTGGTTGGCAAAAAATTTTTTTCGCACCAATGAAGGAGAGATATTTTTTGATGCTAAAAAATCCGATTGTGTAAGAGGCTGCTAAGCAAAGAAAAGATTTTAGCCAAAGATTTTGCAGTAAGGCGAGACTAGTGAACACTGTTTTGATTGATTATTTTTTCCATTTGCGTGCCGCGTGAACCTTTGATGTAGAGAATGTCGCCATCTTGCAAAAGGCGTTCAATTTCAAGGCTTGCAGTGAATGAGTCGGAAAAAGTTTGGTAGGAATTTTTTGGTAAATTTTTTGCGGCTAGTGTCATGTTTTCACCAACCAATACAGCGAGATCGAAAGGTAGTTGCGACAAATAATTTGTTACCTCTTCGTGCAATTCAATTGATTTTTCGCCGAGTTCACGCATGTCGCCAAGTGCAATGACAACTCTTTTTTTGCCGAGAATATTTTTTAAATTTATTGCGTGGTCAATTCCGGCAAGCATGGAAGGCAGGCTGGCATTGTAGCTGTCATCAATTACGGTGATGCTCTTCTCGCCGATTTTTATTTCCCGCACATTTCCTCTTCCGTCAAAAATTTCTAAATTTTTTAGAACAGAAATTCCTTCGCTTAAATTATTTCCAAGCATGTCGAGGCAGGCAATTGTAGCGATGGAGTTAAAAATTGTTGCCGGATTGGAAGTGGAAATTTCGTAGTAAAGTTGCGAGTCATTCTGCAGTTTTATTTCAGCAACGGAGTTGTTCGAACTTGTGGTTTTGAAGTGAAGCAGTTGGTAGTTGCTAGAGTTCTTCTCGCCAAAATTAAAAATATTTTCCTCTTTTATTCCGCAGAGCAAAGCACGTTTTTTTAAAAATTGAAAATGTGAATTGTCGTGATTGAGCAATATTTTTCCACCCTCAACAACTCCAAGAAAAATTTCTGATTTTGCCAAAGCGATTTCTTCCTCATTTTTAAAAAACTCGATGTGAGCCGCGCCAACATTGGTGATTAAGGCGATGTGAGGTTTGGTAAGTTTTGACAGAGGTTCAATTTCTCCCAAGTGATTCATTCCCATTTCAAAAATTCCGTATTCGTAATCAGCAGAAAAATTACTGAGAGAAAGTGGAAGTCCGATGTGATTGTTGAGATTTCCAGAGGTTGCAAAGGTTTTTCCCTGACTGTCAAAAAGCAGTTTGAGCATTTCCTTGCTGCTGGTTTTGCCAACGCTGCCAGTGACAGCGATTATTTTTGCTTTGCTTCTATTTCGTGAAAATTCGGCGAGTTTGTAGAGTGCGATGAAGGTGTTCTTGACGAGAAGAAAATTTGAATTCGGAATTTTTTTTAGAGCATCGGCAGTGTGAAGCAAAAAGGTCGTGCAGCCATTGGTGGAAGCTTGTTCTAAAAAATCGTGAGCATCATTTTTTTCACCTTTAAGCGCAAGGAACAGGCTATTTTTTGTGGATTTTTTTCCGTCAATTACGACCTCATTAATTTTTAAGTCGTCCACTAAGCTGTGAGATAGAAGCTCGTTCCCCAAGGCTTCAAGCAACTCTTCTTTTGTCCAGAGCGCCACTTAATTACACCCCTCAAGCTCTTCGGCTTCAAATCTGGCGCCAAATTTTTGAATAATTTTTGCGGCCAAAATATTTCCAAAATAAGCCGATTTTTGTAAGTCGCATTCACTCACTAAGCCACAAAGAAAGCCGGCAGCAAAGGCATCTCCTGCTCCAGTTGTGTCGGTTAGTTTTTCAATTTTTTCTGCAGCAACTTCAAAATATTTTCCTTCACTAAAAACAGCGCAACCCTTCTCACTTCTGGTTACAATGGCAGTTAGTTTTTTATTCTGTGCGAAGAAATTTTCTAAATTTTTTAACGAAAATTCTGACGCGGAAGTGAGTTCGAGAATCTCATTTTCATTGGCGAATAGAAGGTCTAGGTCATTTGCAACGAGATTCAGAAAATCATTTTTGTGACGTGAAACGCAGAAGGCATCTGACAGAGAAAAGGCGATTTTCGCTCCGCTTTCTTTGGCGAGATTAATCGATTTTTTTAATGCCGAAATTGTGGCGGGCGCATCCCACAAATATCCTTCCAAATAGAGAAAAGAAGCGGCTTCGAAGGCTTTGGCGGAAATGTCATTTTCAGTAATTTCTGAAGCGCAACCAAGAAAAGTGCACATGGTTCTTTGTGCATCTGGCGTGACCAAAATAAATGATTTAGCAGAGATTTTTTCTTGGCTCGGAGTGCCAAAAAACTCAGTGCCAGTTTTTTCGATTTGGCTAATGAATTTTGCGCCGAAATCGTCAGAGCCAACTTTGCCAATGAATCTGGTTTCAACACCAAATTGTGCGAGTGTGGCAATTGTGTTTCCAGCTGATCCGCCAGAGGTAATTTTTTCTGATTTCAGCTGTGAAAATTTTTTCGCCGCGGCGTCGTCAATCAATGACATCGAGCCTTTTACCAAGCCGTGAGTGCGCAGAAATTCGTCATCCACCTTACACAAAACATCAACAATTGCATTGCCGATTCCGAGGATTTTTTTTGCCATTTTTGATTTTGTTGGTGTGATTTTTTTACTCCCCGCCGCCGAGAGAGTGGATGTAGAGTGAAAGTTGTTTGATTGCATTGTCGTCTAGTCGACCAGACCAGTAAGGCATCACGCCATTTCTGGAATAGTTAATGGTAAAAATAACATCTTCTCTGCTACTGCCGTAAAGCCAGATTGCGTCGGTTAGATTTGGCGCTCCCATGTTGCGAGCACCTTTGGCATTGGCGCCGTGGCAAGCTGCACAATTTGCTCGAAATATTTTTTCACCAGCCAAGTTTTTTTCAGCCTTACCAGAAAGCGAGAGGACATATTCTGCAACTGCTTCAATCTCGTCTTTTTTCAAAACCTTGTCTAAGCCAAATGCCGGCATTTGGTGGGAGCGAGTTTTGTCGTGAGTAGACCTGATTCCGAATTGAAGAGTTTGGTAAATTTCTTCAATTTTTCCGCCCCACAACCAGTCGTCATCATTTAGATTTGGGAAGCCTTTAGCGCCTTGAGCACCAGTGCCATGACAGGCGGCGCAATTTTCTTTGAAAGCAGCTCTTCCGCCATTGAGGGCGAATTCCATGAGCTGAGGATCTTTTTTAATTTGCTCAAAATTCGACTTGGAAATTTTTTGCAAAAAAACCGATTTTTTGTCGTCAATTTCTTTTTGAGATTCATCAAGTTGCGACTGTTGTGACCAGTTCAAAATGCCTTTGCTGTTGCCACTAGGAGTTGGCCAAGTTGGGTAAAAAATCCAGTAACCAACAGACCAAATGATGCAGATGATCCAAACGATTAACCACCAGCGAGGCGCAGGAATATTGTATTCGCTGATGCCATCCCATTCATGTCCAGTGGTTTTAACCGGAGCCTTTTCTTTGGATTCAGCGGAGTTTTTTTGATTCTTTTGCTCTTGCTTTGTCATGAATACCGAATCTGGTTGAAGGGCATCTCTAAAAATTGCTTTTTTCGGTAATTTCTTCGTTACCAAATTTTTTCGCGAGCACGTACAAGTAGTACGCTTTCCTGCTCAAAATTTTTTGAGGTATACAGAATACATCTGCAAAATTTTGTAAAAAAATCGCTAAAAATTAACGAAAAATCCCGAAAAAAATAATTAGCTAACAGTGTCTAGTCTTTGTCTGCTAGAGGAATTTGGGAATATTTTTCAAATTTTTGTTTCGTACCTTTTTTGAAAACAGCGAAAATAACGTAACAAAAAATTAGGAAGAAAAAAATGGTGGCGATGGTGGGAGCGTAGTGGATTATGGTTTGAATCATTTTTTCTCCGCAGCGTTGGTTTGCAAATGAACGGGCTCGAATTTTGAGAAATTAACAAAAGTTCCGAGCACCTGTAAATAAGAAACTAAGGCATCCATTTCCGAAACTTTATTTGGATTACCGTCGAAATCGCGGGTGTTAACTTTTCCGCCGTAGCGCTTTTGTAGAGCGTCAGAGTCGCGATCATTTGAAGCTTGAATGACGGCGTCGGAAGTAGCGTTTTGAATCATCTCGTCACTGTAGGGCACTCCAACTTTTCGTAACACTTCCATGTCATCGGCAATGCCAGAAATTTGCGCGTCGCGCTGTGGCAAAAATTTGTAACCCGGCATGATTGACTCCGGCACTACGTCGCGCGGATTGATTAAATGGCGCGCATGCCATTCGTCGGAATACTTACCACCAAGCCTTGCTAGATCAGGACCGGTGCGCTTTGATCCCCATTGAAATGGAAAGTCATACATGCTTTCTGCTGCCAATGAGTAGTGTCCGTAGCGCTCAACTTCGTCGCGCAAAACACGAATTTGTTGTGAGTGACAACCGTAACAGCCTTCGCGTTTGTAAATTTTTGCTCCTGCCAATTCTAGGGGGGTGTAAGGGCGCATGCCTTCAACTTTTTCGATTGTGGTTTCTATGTGGAAGAGTGGAGCAATTTCTACCAATCCACCAATTGAGACAACAATTACGGTGAGGATTAAAAGCAGAATCGAGTTACGCTCGATCTTGTCGTGATACTTGAACATGAATCAGGAATTGTTTTTGGATGAGGGCGTGCGGGAGAATTCGACTGCCAGCTGGTAAATTTCTTTTTTATTTACGCCGTAAATTTCTGACAAATTTTTGGATAAATCTTTCAAACTGTGGCCGAGAAAAATGGCGTTGGAAATTTCTTGAATCAACTCTTTCTGATCAACAGATTTTTCACTTTTGTGAAGCTTCTCAACTAGAATTACAAATTCTCCGCGGAGCTTTTCTGGATTGCTTGCAAAAAAATTTCTTACTTTCTGCAATTCATCAGAAACAACTTCTTCATGAATTTTTGTTAACTCGCGCGCTGCACAAACATTGCGATTTCCCAGTGTTTTTTCAATTAACTCCAAAGTTTCGGTAACTCGATTTGCCGCTTCAAAAATTACGAAAGTGAAATTTCTTGGCAGCGATTTTAGCAACTTTTCTTTTTGAATTTCTGACGTTGGAAGAAATCCTAAAAATAGAAAATTGTCACAGGCTAGGCCAGATGCACAAAGCGCAGAAGTCACAGATGAAGCGCCAGGAAGGGGAATAATTTTTTGATTAAACTGGCGGAGAAAATTAATTAATTTGTAGCCGGGATCGGAAATTAGCGGCGTGCCAGCGTCAGAAATTAAGGCGAGAGACTTGCCGCTCACCAAAAGTTCTAAGATTTTTTTTCGAGTTTTTTCGTCATTGTGATCATTGTAGGTCAGTAGCTTTTTGCCCTTGATTTCGTAGGTTGAGAGCAAGCGAATAGAAACCCGAGTGTCCTCACAAATAATGAAATCGACATTTTTCAAAACTTGTAAAACGCGCAAAGTTACGTCGGCCAAATTGCCAATTGGTGTAGCCGCGACGTAAAGCGCATTCTCCAATTTCATCTCTTTAATATTCTGAAAAAAATCACTCATGAAAAAAATTTCTTTGTTTTTGGTGTTAGTACTTTTCGGTTGCCAATCCTTGCCCAAAGGGGCTGAAAGTGGTAAGGTAGTGGTGCCAGAAAAAACAGCCAATCAGTTTGAATCGCGAGACTTAAACACTCAAAAATTTAACGAGAAAAAAATTCAAGTAGCGCTGTTTTTGCCATTTAGTGGGAAGAATAAAGATCTGGGTTGGAGCCTGTTTAATTCTGCAGTTTTGTCGCTGTTTGAAAATGATCTGAACCACAATATTGAGCTAATTTTAATCGACTCCAAAGACACGCCAGCAGAGGCAAGTAAGGCTTTTAAAGAAGTGATTGATCGTAAAATTAAAATTGTGATTGGTCCGGTTTTTAGCTCTGCAATTGAGGCGATCGAGAAGG
>CANMEW010000056.1 GCA_947496905.1 Rickettsiales bacterium
TTGAAAATTTTATTTTTTATCGACAAGTCGCAAATTACTCAGGCCTTACGGCCTTGCGTCATTTGTCAGTTAAAAATGCGATGCATTTTTTAAGGTGTAGCCGTCACTTCAAACTCCTCGAAAAATCCAAGTTTTTCAGAGGTTCCTATATTTATGGGGACTGAACAGTTACCACAACTCTAGTCCGAACCCTAGACATGTTCTTTTTGGTAAATCAGCAGCACACCAATGGCTAGGCAGACAATGGCTACCACCCAAGTTGCAGCAAAAACAGGGACGAGGCCAGAGGATCCCAAAACATTAATGATGCTGGAGATGATGTAGAGAGCGAGTCCGGAGGTGATGCCAAGAAAAATCATCAGCAGTGCGTTATTGTTGCGGATATGGTTAAGTCCGAAATAGCAGGCGATGAAAGTCATCGCTAAAAACAGCAGTGGCTTGCTGATGAGGGAGTGGAAGTAAACGGAGAATTTTGTCGAGTTGAAGCCGGCGGAATGTAAATCTGCGATGAGTTGAGGTAGCTGAAAAACCGTAAATAATTTTACGTTTTGAAAATTGTTCACGATTTTTTGCATGATGAAATCAGTCTGAAGATTTGTTGGTACCAACATGCTGTCCACCGCTTTATTCAACATTTTAGAATCATTCACAATCGCCGCGGATAGAAGCCAATTGCCACTTCCCATCAACATTTTTTTGGCATCAATTTTTTTGTAAAATTGACCTTCTTGGTCAAAAAACCAAAGCGTCACATTGCTCAATTCTAGGTCGTCCTTGTAGACACTCTGCGCCTGAATAATTATTTCCTCACCGCGACGTTCTAAATTAGCCTGCTTAAGCCAAACTCCATTTTGCGGAGTAACAGCTTCACGCATGTCACTTTTTACATATTTCCCCTCAATGACATGAAAGCCGTGACTCATCTGCACTGCGATTGGTCCAAAAATTGTAATCCAAAAGATACCTAAAATTAGTGAGGAGGTGGCGACTGGTAGTAAAATTTGCCACAGGGAAAAACCACTCATTCGGATTACGGTGATTTCACTTTTTGAAGAGAGTAAAAAAAATGTGAGTAGTGCTGAAATCAGCACCAGAGAAGGGATGACGTCATTTAAAAAATCGGGGATTTGCAAAAAAGCCATTGCAGCTGCGATGTAAAAAGGGGCGTGGGTTTCTTTGATTTTGTCGAAAGCATCAAGTAGATTGATGAAGAAAATTAGCAGCGAAAATCCGAGAGAAGTTTGTAAGAATCTCATCAGAAAATTTTTGGCGATGTAGATGTTGAGCAGCTTTACCTTCATTTTTTCTTGCGGTAATTATACCAAATCTGATTGAAGAAGCCGAGCTGTTTTTTCTGATCGGCTTCTTGAAGTCGAATTGGTGTAGAGGTTAGAAGGCGCTGACTGATGGTAAAAAATATAATCAAATTTAGGTAAGGTAGTGGTAAAAATTTTGATGAGGACTCAAGTAAATTGTAGCTTACGAGAGTTAGTCCCAAAAAAATTGATGCCAAAGCAACGGCCAAAATAATGTTGGGTAAATTTCCTTTTCTGCTGAATTCGCCACGTAAAATGCAGGCCAAAGCAATCATGGAAAAAATTATTGGCAGTAGTGGGTAGGTGATTCTTTGATGGATCTCAGCTCGATATTTTTGGATTTCAAAATCTTCAGAATCGTCATTGGGATTAATCAATTCGTGAATGTAGCGCTCCTTCGCTTTCCAGTGTAGTCTTGATGAATTTTTGTTATTTTCGGTGAGATTAAAACTGTAATTGTCGAAGTTCAGAATTTCAGATTGTCGACTTTCGTAGTTAAATTTTTGTACCGTTCCCTCTTCCATGTGAAGCAGCGCTGCCTCATCTTCGGTGACAATTTTTCCAGTTTTAGCAGTGATAGTGATGGAATATTGAGGAGATCTTTCATCATGCAGCAAAATGCCAAAAAGCTGATTGTTCTCATCGCGATTTTTGGCGTAAATTGTTAGCTCCTTCAGGGTTTCAAAGGTTTGAGGATTGAAAGCTAAGTTTGCGTAATTGTCTTGGAAGTCAATGCGCGAAAGCCGCAATTGCTTGTTGGCGTAAGGCATGAAGTAGAGGGAGATCGTGAAGCAAAATAGTGAGGCAATAATTCCGATTAATATTGCGGGGCGGCCTATTTCAAATTTTGTGAGTCCGGAATTTTTTAGAATGACGACTTCATTGTTAGAGATGAGTCGATTGTAGATGAGTAATATTGCAGCAAAGAGCGAAACCGGAATGATGAATAAAAGCAGCCAAGGTAAAATTAGGATGAAGAGGTAAAAAAATTTACTGAGGGCAACACCATTTTCAGTCACGTATTTTACGAAGGTGATGGCGCGACTGAACCAGATTAGTAAAACTAAAATGGTGGCAAAGGTTGCGAATCCGACGAAAGTTTTATTGAAGATGTAGCGGCTGAATAGTTTCAAGGCTGGGAGGGAAGTGAGAGTTTAGGAACCTCTGAAAAACCATCTTTTTCGGTAATTTTACTCGCAGGTTTTTTATTTTTTAATTGAGCGAGTTGCAAATTACTCGTCGCTAAAGCGACTGCGTCACTTGTGTCGTCAGATAAATTTGCTCGCGAGCATGTACATAAAAGGTACGCTTTCCTGCTCAAAAATTGTCTTCCTAAAAATTTCTCGAAAAATCTAGGTTTTTCAGAGGTTCCTTGAATTGCGTAAGTTTAATCCAGAAAAGCGTAAGCACATGCCAAAAGTAAAGATCGTTTTAAATGGCGAAGAGAAATTTTTCGAACGAGGAATCTCGGTGTCAGACCTAATTGCTGAGCTGGAATTGGATGTGAAAAAAATTGCAGTGGAGAAGGATTTCGAAATCGTAAATCCCAATCAATTTTCAGCGGTTATTCTGGACGAAGGAAGCAGGGTGGAAATCGTACATTTTATTGGCGGTGGTTAGAGCCTAGATCTGTCGACCACTGTAGTTCGGGACGATCTGCTCCTTCACCCAAATGCCTTTAGGCAATTTCCCACTTTGAAAAAAAATGTCGATTGGAATGCCGCCGCGCGGGTACCAGTAGCCGCCGATTCGCAACCATTTCGGTTTGATGCAGTAGATTAAATCTTTGGCGATTTGCACTGTGCAGCTTTCGTGAAAAGCGCCGTGATTGCGGTAGGAGAAAAGGTAAAGTTTCAGCGACTTACTTTCGATGATCGATGTGTTTGGAACGTAGTCGATGAGTAAATTTGCGAAGTCTGGTTGTGATGTGATTGGGCAGATTGAAGTGAATTCCGGACAAGTAAGCCTGATTGCGTAATCGACATCTAAGTGAGGATTCTCAACCTTCTGCAATATTTTTGGAGTCGGCTTGTCGAAGGAATATTTTGTGTCTCCGCCGAGAAGAAGTTGTGATTTTTTTGACATGATTGAGTGGAGAGGTGGAAGGGTTTAAAAAAGAATCACCCGATCACAAATTGCCCCAAACGCAATTCGTGACCACCCTCTTTTTCAAAGAGGGTTTTTGATTGAAATGGTGGTGATTTTACTAAAATTTTCGATTGATTTGATGAATTCAGAATCTGCGAGGCCAGAGCTTGCAAGCTCAGGTTCCAAGTAACTCTGACAGCTTTTTTTATTTTCACGCCGCACGAGCGACGCCCCGCCTTGCGGGGAACCCCAGATGTCAGAGCTGAGAAGTTCAGGTTTCAAGTAGCTCTGACAGCTCTCATTAACGACAATTTTTTCCACAAAAATTTTTTTACTGCGCAATGCTTCAACTGCGCAAAGAGTGTGGCTGATTGAGCCCAAATAATTTGCGCTTACGAGCAATGTTGGGATTTCTAGTTCGGACGCTAAATCCAAAAAAGTTTTATCTTCAGTGATTGGAGTCATTACTCCGCCAGCGGCTTCGACGAAAAGAAATTGATCGAGCGCTCGTGCCTGCAAGATTTTTTCCAAACAAAAATTTTTTATTTCTGAGAAATTTATTTTTCCGGCGACATGCGGAGAAGCCGCTTTTGCGAAGCGCCAAGGAGAGATTGAATCGAGATTTTTTTGTGAAATTTCTAGGCCGAGGGCGGTTAAAATTCTGGCTGGATCGGAAGTTTGGTCATTCTCCGCAAAGCCACTAACTACTGGCTTGATCGCAGAAACAGAAATTTTTTTTTGACGAAGAATTTTGCAGAAATTTTCAACTAGATGCGTTTTCCCGATGTCGGTGCCAATTCCCAAAACCAAATAAATTTTTCCCCTCAGCATCAATTTAATTTCGAGAAGGTTCCGTAGATTGGGCCAAATACCGCGATGGTAATCCAAGCAATCATACCGCCCATTGCGAGGGTGATGGTTGGCTGAATCATGCCGACTAGCTTGTCGATGGAGTCGTTGATTTCGCGGTCGTAGAAGAATTTGATGTTGAGCAGTGAGCTCTCCATATTGCCGCTTTCCTCGCCAATTTTGAACATTCGGATTACGAGATTTGGAAAATAACCAGTCAGCGCAATTGACTTGGCGAGTGACTGACCATCTGAAACTTGCTGCCTCACCACGATGATGCTGCGCTTCATTGCCTTGTTCTGAATCACGCCGCTAGAGGCTTCTAAGCATTCCAAAACACCGAGTCCACTTTTGAATGTCATCGAGAAAAATTGGCAGAATTTTGCTGCGTCAATTTTATTTACGATTGGACCGATGATTGGAAGTTTGAGTTTGATGTCATCAATTTTGGTCGCGATTTCTTCGGAGCGCTTCAGGATTTTTATAATAAAAATGACTGCTGGTGGGGATAAAATGATGAGGTACCAATTATACTTGATGAAGTCGGAGAATTTAATCAGGGCAACGGTTATTGCGGGTAGCTTGATGTCTTGAGTAGTTAAAAATGCAGTCACTTTTGGAACCACGACTGTGGTCATGATGCCCATCACCACGAACATCATCAGCAGTCCGAACATTGGGCCAGTGGTGGCTTTTTTAGTTTTTCTTTTGATGTCCATATTCCACTTGATGTCATCAATGATGCTGGCGAAAGAATTGGCAAGATTACCAGTTTTTTCTCCCATTGAGATCAGGCCAACGTAAGTTGTGTTGAAGATGCCCGGATGCTTCGCGAGACTCTCGGAAAATAAATTACCGTTCTTGATCGATTCGTAAATTTCCTGCATCAGATTTTTCAACTTAGCTGATTCTGCCGTTTCTCTGAGGTCGTTGATTGAGTCTACAATAGAAACGCCGGCCTTCTCCAGCTGCTCCAAATGCACAAACATTGTGATCAAATCCTTCGACTTAATTTTTCCCGAAGAGCCACCAGAAGATTTTTGCCTATCCTGCTTAAAGGAGACTAATTCCAAACCGGATTGATGCAGAAGGGTTATGAGTTCAGAAGGGTTGTCGGCAGACATTTTGCCATTCACGTAACGGCCATTCTCGTTTATTGCCTTGTAGCGGAAGTTATTCATCTAGCCTTCTTTTGAATTTTTTCATTTTTTTCAAAATCAATTCACGTTTTAATTTTGAAATATGGTCAACAAAGGTGACGCCATTTAGGTGGTCAATCTCATGCTGAATGCAGGTCGCAAGCAATCCATCCATTTTCTCAACTCTTTCTTTCCCGCTCTCATCCAAAAATTTTACAGTTACTTTTTGTGGACGAATCACATCTGAACGTGCGTCTGGAAAGGACAAGCAGCCCTCATTGTAAGAAGTCTCCTCTTTAGAAAATTCAATAATTTCCGGATTCACGAAATAGCGTGGATTAGTATTTTTGACGTGAATCCCGCCGCAATTTCCGTGGTCGTGATGATGAGCATGGTTGTCGATTTTGTAGTCGACATCAATCACGATGACTCTTTTCAAAACTCCAACCTGCACCGCTGCAAGACCAACGCCATGTTCTGAATACATTGTCGTGACCATGTCGCGCATGAACTCGCGCAAAGCGTCGTCAATTTTTTCAATTGGCTTGGAGATTTTTTGCAGAATTGGATCGGGAGCAATTACGAGAGGTAGGGTTTTCATTGGCAGATTATTTTTAGGCTTTCGGGATAAATTTTATGCTCTTCTTCGAGAATTCTGGCGGCGAGAGTTTCCTTTGTGTCGTCGGATAAAACCGGCACTGAGGCTTGCAGAATAATTGGGCCGGAATCCATTTCCTCACGCACGAAATGCACTGTGCAGCCAGATTTTTTTACTCCGGCTTTCAGCGCATCGCCAACCGCATCAGCGCCTTTAAACTCTGGCAAAAGAGACGGGTGAATGTTGATTAGGCGATTAAACCAGTAATTCACAAACCACGGTGAGAGTAGGCGCATGAAGCCAGCGAGGCAGACAAAATTGGCGCCAGATTTTTCAATTTCTTCACTCATTTTTTTGTCGAAAGCCTCGCGCTGATTTTCTGCGTTAGAGAAATTTTTGTGGTCAATTGCTGCGGTTGGAATGTTTTTTGCGCGAGCAAATTCAAGCCCAGCAGCGGCTTCCTTGTTTGACAAAACAGCACTACTTCCGCCGGAAAATTTTCATCCGCGCAAGCATTTACAATTGCCTGCATGTTACTGCCGCGACCAGAAATTAAAATTGCGAGTTTGAGTTTTTTTGCGTGCACGCCTGAATCAAATGAAGATTTTTTTAAAGTGAAGCTTTGGTAGAGTAGTTTAATTTTGAGCCCTCAAAGCTGCGTAATATTTCACTAACAAGATCGTCGCCTGACTCAGTCTCGACATCTTTTGAGTTGCTCATTTTTTCTTCACTTAAACCCAGTAGAACATCTTTTAAATTTGGTAAGGCTACCATGTGGCAAAGCCTGACCACGAGCATTTCGAAAGCCATTTTTGGCGAAGACGAAATGTTAATTTCTGAGATTCCCTTCACCAGCATTTGCCAAAATCGCGTCAAAGAATTGATCGAAATTTTCTCGGCAATTTCGTTAATTTTTTCCTGCTGAAATTTTGAATAGCCTTCAAGTTTGTAATCCTTCAAAAGCTTCGCTGAAGTGGTTTTGTGGTTGAGTTCAAGTAGGTCATTCAGCAGCTGAGAAATGTCAGAAGAGTGTGAATAAAATTCAGAAAAACTTTTTAGTGACGCGCGGAAATCTCCTCTCAGTAAATTTTCAAACAGCTCAATCACCTCACTTTTGTCATTCAGACCAAGCATTTTTTCCACGCTCTGTGCCGACAAAAAATTCTGATGATTATTACTCGCCAACGCTTGATCCAAAAGGGAGAGCGAGTCTCTCACCGATCCTTCCGACATTTTAGAAATCAGCTCGAGAGCCAGCTTTTCCGCCTCTAAATTTTCCTTCCTCAAAATATTTTCGAGATGCGTTTCGATTTCTTTTTCGTCCAAACGGCGTAAATCAAAACGTTGGCAGCGCGACAAAATTGTGATTGGAACTTTTCTAATTTCCGTTGTCGCAAAAATAAATTTTACGTGAGCTGGCGGCTCTTCCAAAGTTTTTAACAAGGCGTTGAAAGCACTGTTGCTGAGCATGTGCACCTCGTCGATGATGTAGATTTTGTAAGTCGCCATTACCGGTGCGTAGGCAATGGAGTCGATGATTTCACGAATGTCGTCAATGCCAGTTCTGCTGGCAGCGTCAATTTCAATTACGTCTTGGTGTTTTGAGGAAGAGATGAGTCGGCAATTGTCGCAAGTACCGCAAGCATTGGCATTAGCCTGCGCGGACTTGTCCAAACAGTTAATGGTTTTGGCAATGATTCGTGCTGTTGTGGTCTTGCCAACGCCTCGAATGCCGGTTAAAATGTAGGCGTGGTGGAGTCGATTATTTTTAATGGAATTGCTGACCGTCCTCACCAGAACCTCTTGCCCGACTAGTTCATCAAAATTTTGTGGACGATATTTACGCGCGAGAACGAGGTAAGAATCTTTCGACATGAGGTTTCTAAATCGGTGAGGAGTAGCGGAGGAGGTGTGGAAGTGGTGGGAAGTGAGGCGGTGTAGGTAGTGCAACCCAACCTGATAAATTGTGAGCTGCTTTCTTTCGAATCTGACTCTTTCAGCAAAGCAAGTTGCCTGCACTACCCAAAAAAATTTTGGTTTCGCTGATGCGATTATTCAAGCTTAGAGTTTTTGAAAGAGCCCTAAATTTTAGTAAAAAAACTGAAAAAAATGGCTTTTTTCTAGAGAGAGAAAGTGGAGGGGAAACTGTGTTGGAGCTTAGAGCAGCGTGGATTGAAGGCGGTTAGACAGCGGTAAAAAAAATGTGTAGATTGTGCGCCGCGGGGCACAATCTGTACCTGTATTTTTATTGGAAAAATTGATTCTTTTTTTTGGAGGATTGTCGTGGCGGGCTTTAGGTAAGGAACCTCTGAAAAACCTAGAAATTCTTCATCAGCAATGATGAAGGAAGCGCTCACGCAAATTCTAGCTTTTCTGGATGGTAAAATGAGATTTGTCTTGAGGGCTACGAGATCAAAATTTGCGGCTA
>CANMEW010000057.1 GCA_947496905.1 Rickettsiales bacterium
CAATCCTGAGTCAAAAAAAAGATTTTCCAGGCGCCTGGAAAATCTTTTTGAAAAAAACCCCTCCGTAATCGAGACTTCTAGAACCAACTTTTCCCTTAAGGAACCTCTGAAAAACCTAGATTTTTCAGAGGTTCCTAAACATCAAAGGCTCTTGCCTCTCCCAAGGCTCACGCATGAAATTTCAAAAAATATCTTCGCAAAAATGACAAATTTTTCTTACGGAAATTTTCCAAAAACTCGCTTGAGAAGAAATCGTAAATCTGAATGGGTGCGCAATTTAACTGCCGAAACCTCCCTTCTGCCCAACGATTTAATTCTGCCGCTTTTCGTCATTGAGGGGAAGGGTAAAGAAGAAAAAATCCCTCACCTACCGGGAACCTCTCGCCTTTCAATCGACCTAATCATTAAAAAAGCAAAAGAGGCTAAAACCCTTGGCATTCCTTCCTTAATGCTGTTTCCGATCATTGATCAAAAATTAAAAACTGCCGACGGAAAAGAGGCGGTGAATGAAAAAAATTTAATCTGTCGCGCCATTGCGGCACTTAAAAATGCCGTACCAGAAATTGGTGTAATTTCTGACGTTGCTCTCGACCCTTACACTTCGCACGGTCACGACGGCGTGATCGACAAAAAAGGTTACGTTGTGAATGACGACACAATCGAAATTCTTTGCGCACAAGCCAACGCACAAGCTGCTGCAGGCTGCGACATTATTGCCCCTTCCGACATGATGGATGGCAGAATTGGCGTGATTCGCGATGCTCTCGACGACCAAGGCTTCATTGACGTCTCAATCATGTCTTACGCAGTCAAATATGCTTCAAGTTTCTACGGACCATTCAGGCACGCGGTTGGATCGGCTACGAATCTTAAAAAGTTCGACAAAAAAACTTACCAAATGGATTTCAGAAACTCTGCTGAAGCGATGCGCGAAATTGCTTTAGATGTTGAGGAGGGCGCAGACATGATCATCGTGAAGCCAGGAATGCCTTACTTAGACATCGTTAAAGAGGCTGCTCAAAATTTTAAACTTCCTATTATTTCCTACCAAGTAAGTGGCGAATATGCGATGCTAAAACATGCGGCAGATGCTGGAGCATTCGACTTCAGCGCCGCTTTTTACGAAAGCCTAGTCGCCTTCAAAAGAGCTGGCGCCTCAGCAATCATAACTTACGGCGCCATTGAGGCTGCAAAATTTTGAAAAGTATGAAGGGTAAAAAAACTAACAGAACCAGTCAGATCAACGCTTTGCAGCAAGAAAGTGTCATCGAGATTTTTCAAAATGAGGACAAAAAAACTGAAATTGAAGTAAGGTTTGGAAGCGAAACTTTTTGGTCGTCACAAGATCAAATCGCAAAACTATTTGAGCGAAATCGCACTGTGATTACTAAGCACATCAAAAACATTTTTGATGAAGAGGAGTTGGAGAAAGCTAGTAATGTGCAAAAAATGCACTTTGCAAATTCTGATAAACCAACAACGCTGTACAGCCTTGATTTAATTATCTCCGTCGGATATCGCGTTAATTCAAAAAAAGGCACGCAATTTCGTAAATGGGCAACGGAAAGACTGAAAAATTACCTAGTGAAGGGTTATGCCATCAATGAGAAGCGGATTGAAAAATATCAAAACAACCTCACGGAACTACAAAAAACCATCAAACTCATCGAGAACTCCATCAGCTCAAAAGAGCTCTCAAACACTGAAGCTAAAGGATTCATCGATGTCATCACGCGTTACACACGTAGTTTCATTTTACTAAATAAGTTTGATTCCGAAAGCCTAAATCTTGAAAAACTCAACAAAAACATCACTTGTGAAATTTCTTACGAAGAAGCCTGTGAAGCGATTGCAGAGCTTAAAAAGCAGCTAATAAAAAAGAAGGAAGCGGCTGCACTTTTTGGAAATCAAAAAGATCAAAGCTTTACCGGAATTTTAGGCAATGTGACGCAAAGTTTTAGTGGAGAATATCTTTACAAAACCATCGAAGAGCAGGCCGCACATCTACTTTATTTTACCATCAAGAACCATCCATTTTCCGACGGCAATAAGCGCATTGGCGCATTTTTATTCATCTGGTTTTTAGAAAAAAATCATCACCGCTTCAAAGAAAGTGGCGAGTTAAAAATCAACGACAATGGACTTGTAGCCTTGGCGTTATTGGTTGCGCAAAGCAATCCCAAAGAAAAAAATTTGATGATCAGGCTGATTATTAACCTGATTAACGAACAAAAATAATGAAGTCTTTCTGGAAAAATTTTTACTCCTCACTGTCGGAATCGAAGTGGCAAGCCGTCATTTCCATTGCCTGCCTAGCCTCAATTGCACTGCATTTTTTCTTAAAAATTTTTGAGGGAAAATTTTTTGGCGCAGAAATTTTCAATCTTCCGCTCTTCGCAATCATTGCCATTGGCGGTCTGCCCCTGCTTTTTCAAATCCTGCTTCGTCTTTTAAATAAAAATTTAGGCGCTGATTTACTCGCCTTCATCGCTCTCATTGTCGCTGTTTTTCTTGGCGAATATTTAGCCGCAACTTTGGTTGTTCTCATGCTTGCGAGCGGTCAGGCCTTAGAAGAATACGCTTCACGCAAAGCCTCATTCGTTTTAGAAGCCTTGGCAAAACGCATGCCAACAACGGTGCATTTGAAGTGCGGAGAAAATATTGAAGATGCGCCGGCCGAAAAAATAAAAATCGGCGACCTGCTTGCAATTTACCCACACGAAACTTGCCCAGTTGACGGAACCGTTGTCGAGGGCTTTGGCACAATGGACGAAGCCTACCTCACTGGCGAGCCTTACAAAATTTCCAAAGCTCCCGGTTCCAATGTTTTGTCTGGCGCAATCAATGGTGAAGCAGTTCTAACGGTTCGCGCTGAAAAATTACCGCAAGATTCTCGCTACGCTAAAATTGTTGAAGTGATGAAAGATGCCGAGCAGAAGCGTCCGCAATTACGCAGATTGGGTGATCAAATCGGTGCGATCTTTGCGCCCATTGCGTTAGCATTTGCCCTAGCCACTCTAGCTTTAACTGACAGTCTAACAAATTTTTTAGCAGTGCTAGTTGTTGCAACGCCCTGCCCTCTGCTCATCGCCATTCCCATCACCATCATCAGCGCCATTTCAATTGCTGCAAAACACGGCATCATCATCAAGGATCCAACAGTTCTTGAGCGCTTACCTACCTGCTCCACCGCAATCTTCGACAAAACCGGTACATTAACTTACGGACAGCCGGAGCTAACCGAAATTATTCTACTCAAAAATTTTTCTCGTGAATTGATTTTGCAAATGGCAGCGAGTCTTGAGCGCTACTCACGTCATCCGCTTGCCGGCGCAATTCTAAGTGCAGCGCAAAAAGGAAATATTGAGTTTCTGGAGTCAGAAAATGTCAGCGAAAAGCCTGGTCACGGCTTACTTGGGAAGGTTTTGAATCACGAAATTATCATCACTAGTCGCGAACATGTCGCTCATCCAAATTTACCACCATTTGAATCCGGACTTGAATGTGTAGTGGTGGTTGATCAAGAGCCCGCTGCAATACTGCGTTTCCGCGATACGCCTCGCAATGAGAGTCACCTTTTCATTAATCACCTGACACCAACTCACAATTTCAAAAAAATTATTTTACTTTCCGGCGACCGCGATTCCGAAGTAAATTATTTGTCTTCACTACTTGGAATCGCCAACAGCTACTCCGGACAAACTCCAGAACAAAAAACTGAAATCGTACGCAATGAAGCAAAACTCGCTCCGACCTTATTCATGGGCGACGGGATCAATGATGCGCCGGCTTTAATGGCTGCAACGGTTGGAATTGCTTTTGGACAAAATAGCGGAGTGACTTCCGAAAGTGCTGGCGCCGTAATAATGGAAAGCAGCTTGGCAAAGGTTGACGAGTTAATTCACATCAGTGAATCAATGCGGAAAATTGCACTGCAGAGTGCGCTTGGCGGGATGTTTTTAAGTGTTGTGGGAATGGGTTTTGCAGCGGCAGGATTGATCAGTCCAGTGTTTGGAGCCTTGCTACAAGAGGTAATTGACGTTGCTGCAATCCTCAACGCTCTTCGCCTTACCTTCGCAAACTCAATTACCACCGACATCAAATCTAACAATTAAGCAGCATGGTTTTCAGCTCAAATATTTTCCTCTTTGCCTTCCTGCCACTAACATTGGCTTTGTATTTTTTGCTACCGAAAAGCTTGGCAACGAAGAATATTCGCAACGGCATTTTACTTGCAGCGAGTCTGGTTTTTTACGCTTGGGGAGAGCTGCAATATTTAGGGCTACTCTTGCTTTCGATCGTGGCGAATTATTTTTTTGGCTTGGTCATTAAGAAAAATCCGAAGCCAATTATTTTTCTCGCCATCGCCTTCAACCTTGTCCTGCTTGGCTATTTCAAATATGCCAATTTTTTGATCGAAAATTTAAATCAGATTTTTTCGCTGCAGCTCGAGAATAAAAAAATTCATCTACCCATCGGAATTTCATTTTTTACTTTCCACGCCATCTCCTACCTCGTCGACATTTACCGCAAAAAATGTTCTGCGCAGAAAAATATTTTTTCTCTCGCGCTTTACATCGCCTTCTTTCCACAGCTGATTGCAGGGCCAATCGTTCGCTACAATTTCATCAAAAAATATTTAAAAAAACGTCATTACAGTTTTTTCTTTGCAGCTCACGGAATTCGCCGATTCATCATCGGATTAGGCAAAAAAGTAATCATTGCTAACCCACTTGGCGAGTTAGCTGATGCAATTTTTTCTTCTCCAGCAAGTGAGCTAAGCTCAACATTGGCTTGGGTTGGCATCGTCTGCTACAGTTTGCAAATCTATTTTGATTTTTCTGGATATTCCGACATGGCAGTTGGTCTGGCGCGAATTTTTGGATTCAGATTTCCAGAAAATTTCAACTACCCCTACATTTCAAAATCGATCAAAGAATTTTGGAGAAGGTGGCACATGTCGCTTTCTGCTTGGTTCCGCGACTATGTTTACATTCCACTCGGTGGAAATCGCACCTCTCTTTCGCGCCAATATTTCAACTTAGTTTTGGTATTTTTTCTTTGCGGATTGTGGCACGGAGCCAGTTGGAACTTTGTAATTTGGGGAATGTTTCACGGGACTTTCCTCGTGTTTGAAAGGCTGAAAATTGGCAAAAGTTTTTTGGATTTTCTGCCCGGAATTTTACAAAATTTTTACGCCTTGCTAGTCGTAATGGTGGGCTGGGTGTTCTTTCGTAGCGCAGATCTAACTCAAGCAGTGTCTTACTTGAAAACCATGTTTGGCAATGTTCAAAACGAAGTTGTTTCTCACCAAATCTCACGCCTGATGGAATCGCATTTTCTGTGGATGAGCTTCGCTTTTGCGCTAATTGGCTTCTCACCATTAGCCAAAAATTTGGTAAATAATTTGGTACAAAAAAACAAAATTTTCGCCCTCACTTTCGATTTATTTTTACTTGCCACCTTACTGCTCGCGATCGTGCGCATCTCAGCATCTACTCACAATCCCTTCATTTATTTTCAATTTTGATGGATTGCAGACCAACCGTCACTCAGTAACTCTGGCGCCAATTCCACTGCAAACTTTTCCCACATCTCCAGTTAATAATTTTCCTCATCCATGAAAACCATCTCACTCAAAACCTTCGCGCTACTTGTAACTTTTAGCTTACTTGCCTCAGCAAATTATTCTCTCGCAGCAGATGGTGCAAAATCATCAGAAGCTTTGGGCGTGGCAGCAAACATCAGCGCAGCGCAAGTAGTAAAGGACAATTTAGAAGACCCAGATCTCAAGCTAAGCATTGAGGAATTGAGGAAGAAATATCCGCCAAGTCTAGTAGCGCAATACAAGGATGGGGTTGGTCAAGATGAAGGAGACTCTCCGGAAGAAATAAAAAGCGCGATTCTTAACGCAGATAAAAACTTTATTGGTCAGTCGAACAGATATAAAGAGAGAGTTGAGGCTATAAGTGATGGAGAGCTAGACATAATCTACAATGCTTACGATTATTACAATTATTTCGGACCAATTGACAGCTACCAGAAAGATCTTCCGGACGAGAAAAGAATTTTAAAAACTTTCCTTTTTTCTAAGAAAATTCTCAACCACATCTGCCCTTTCATTTCCCCTGCAGCGCGATTCTGCGCAAAAAATCTCAACAACTAAATTAATCAAAATATGCCTAAACGGCTATTCTCGGCAAATGTCCATGTTCGGACTGAATGCAGAAAGGCCCGAACATTCCTCCCTTCTCACTTAAGGAACATCCAAAAAATAAATTAAAATTGTTATGCCAGGAATTTTAGAGATTGTAGAACAAAAATTATCAGAACTTAGGGGGATTAATGTTGAGGCGATACAACAAAATCTGGCTAGGCTTAGGGAAGAGAAAGCTAGATTGGAAACCTTGACAGGTAGCAATGCTACTGAGCGCAAACAAATTAAAGAACAAAAAATATCAGCAACAAGAGAATCTAATAAATTAGAAATTAGTCTTTCTGGAATAAGGTCTTATGTTCCGATCATGGAACTTTTGCTACAAAAACAAAGGGATGGGATGGAGGTGGAGCATCTTGTGGAATTGCTACATATCAGTACTTATGGTGGCATTACAATAGAAGGAAGGGATAAATTATCAGAATTGGACCAATGCCTATCTTCTTTAAGAAGGGAATATTCAACCAGTGGCGATGATTTAATAAGAGAAATTAGTCAAATAATGAGACCAAATGATAAAGTTTGGGGAATGATTTTGCGAAGAATCGATTCCTCTACAGAGCTTTTATCAGATGCCACGCAGCTTAATTTAAGCCCTATTATTGAGCAAAATTTTGGACGAGTAACTGATTACGAATTCGAAGAAAAAACAGAAGAAGCCGGCAAGTATTTTGGCGGAAATGCAATATTTACCTATCAACCACATGATACTTCAAAACCACCACAAGAAGTTAAATTCTTCGTAAAAGGCCATCAGAATTTTGAGATGGAGAGTAATAAAAGGACAAATAGTACCAGAGATCCAAAGGCTCCGGACATGAAAGAAATCTTGGTATATAAAATTCTTGAACACATAGGGTTTGGTCCAAAGATGCATTATTTCATTAATCCAACAGCTAGGCATGGTTTATTTATAGCTACTCAGGATAGCAAATTCACAAAATCTCCAGAAGTAAAAAATAAACAATTTAGCACAGCTGACAAGGTTAAAGATCTTGCTCAAGAGCCGTCTCTTGCTGATGAGGTGGAGTTAACTGCTCTTGACATCATTACTCGAAGCTTGGTGCTTAAAGATTTGCATATGAAGAATTATGGTCGTGTTGACGTTACTCCACTTGAAGGAGTGGCTGGAGAAGAAAAACACAAATGGAAGTTGTTTGATTTTCTTGCTCTAAATTCTTCTCAGGCTCAAGAATATAATGTGTGCGGAGACATAGGTGAGAATTTTGTTACAATACGGAATCATCCAGACCCTAGATTTACTACTAGTAGCGGTCTTGCTGGCAGCATTTTAAGGAGTGAAAATTTAGCTGCTCATAGACCGCAAATTGCAAATACTGCTTTATCAATTCTAGAAGGGCAGAGAAGAGGAGAAGGCTCTCCTGAAATGTCTTTTGATGCTGCTGTTAGAGCCTCTTATGACGAAGTTGTAAATTTTATAGGACGAGAAGGTGAAGCGTTAGGAATTAATGTTGATGAGGCGCTATCCGACCTTAGTGGTTATTACGAAGCTGTAACGCAAAATTATAATGCTTTAAAAGAAAGAATTCCACTAATGGGGCAAGAGCCCTCTACCGTCTTTAAGTTGACGGCTTCAGAAGAAAAAGAAGCTGTTAGAAAATAAGGTACTGTCCGCCCTATAGCCACGCGGGTAACGCGCGACCCCAGGGCTTTTTTAGCGACAGAGATTTTAAAAGGGTTCGCACTTAGGTTCGCATTTTTCCTTTTAAACCAACAAACAACAGCATTCACAAGGTGCGCACTTGCGCTCACAAATTCTGCACACTTCCAATCGAAAAATTCCCATCTCATCGGCAATGTCACGCTGACTCCCCCCCTCCTCGCTTGAGGAATCTCATAAAAACCAATTACTAAACTCAAAATGAAAACCATCTCACTCAAAACCTTCGCGCTACTTGCAACTTTTAGCTTACTGACATCAGTAAATTATTCTCTCGCAGCAGAGGGTGTAAAATCATCAGAAGCTCTGGGCGTGGCAGCAAGCATCAACACAACAGCGGTAGCAAAGGACAATTTAGAAGACCCAGATCTCAAGCTAAGCATTGAGGAGCTGAGGAAGAAATATCCGATTGCTTGGTTCGATAAAAAATATGGGAAATATGATTATTGTGAGGGTGATGGAGATGGA
>CANMEW010000058.1 GCA_947496905.1 Rickettsiales bacterium
GCTTTTCCACAAAAGCCCTTTGTTCGGCATTTAGATCTGGTGCAATTCTTTGCGATTGAAGCTTATCCATCTTGTCTAATTTTCTCCTCAGCTTTCCTATTCCTTCCCCACTGTCATTTATTTCCGCGAGCGCAGCTGCTTTTTTTTCTTCTAGCCGACTAATATCGAGACTGACTTTTTCTAGTGATTCACTGGCGCCAAAAATAATTATTTTTGCGCCGCGATCTCGTAAGTTTCTAATGAAGTCATTTCTTTTTCGAGAGGTTGTTGACTCGCCATCCGTAACAAGAGTGTTGTTAAAATCTTCCCCGTAAAAAAATGCCTCATCGAGCATTACTAGCTTTCGATCTAAATCTTTTTTGCTTCGGTCTGCAGGGGCGGTAAAAAGAACATCCTTTTCAGCCTGAGAGCTGTTGAGATCAACTTGCAAAACTTTTTCAAATGGTCTGTTGCCAGAGCTGCTAGCGTAGTTTTCTTTGATTAGATTGGAGAGAAAAGTTTTGCCGCTGCCTGCTGCGCCACGTACTTTTACGACTCCATTACCAGCCTCAACTGCCTGCAAAACTTCGAGCTGCTCACTTGAGAGTGATGCATCGATTCTAAGGCCTTCAATTTTAGATACGAAAGGCTCCAGAGCTGGATTTTTCATCGCAAAATTTAACTCATTCCCGCCTCGTAAAGTTGTAGCCTGTTTTACGCATACATTTGCTGGGAAGGAGAATCTTTCGTTTAGAGCTTGTTGCGCTGCACCTAGAATTTCGTTGTTATTTGTGGAGAGAAGGACCTCTGGTTGTGTAACGGATTTCGTTTTTGTGTTGAGAGTGTACGATCTGCTGGAGCCTTCTGCTTGCGCTATTGTTAGAGCAAGTTGTGTTGCCAAAGCATTTTTGTAGAAGACGAATGGGACAGTCTCCTTTTTTTTGGCGTTGTCGTTGTCGTTGTCAAAAGTTTCGATTGAGTTTCGCAGTAGTCTGAAAAATGCAGCTTCGACATCATCGCCTCCACCAGAAGTGACGCGTTTTTGACCTGGAAAGTAAGTGCTTTTAATCTCCTCTAAATTTTGATCTGGAAAGTAAGTGCTTTTAATCTCCTCTAAATCATCTGCAGATTTAGCCTCTCTAATACCATCAATAATAGATTTATTGGTAACGCGAAAAGCTGCGTCACCACTAATTCTTGCGGTGACAACTTTTCGCGCCTGGTGAGGTATATTGCTAATGTCGGTGTAAGCTTCAACTGTCGTGGTTTTGAAGTGAATATCAAGCAGATCATTCGTGACTAAACTGTGTAATGTGAAATTAAATTGATCAGCTGTTGGTGGATTTGAAGCTTTCGCTAACGCGTCTAATTGACCAGTGTAGGTTTGTGGATTTTCCTTATCCTTTGCGATCCAGCGCATGTCGCCATCAACAAATTTAGGAATGACTAATTCTCTTAGAGTGGCGCATTTTGAGGTGATTTGGAGTGGGGCGATTTCTGAAGTTGTTGCGACTTTGGCTTTCAATGGTTGCCGCTTTCGAGATGTTTGTTGAGGAGAAGTTGTCTGTACTTTTAGGAGGCTTTGAGATGGAGCAGCTTTCTTCCCTTTTTCAGAATTAGGCATTTTCAAAAATTTTAATTACGGTGTGCTGGGTTTTAATCCATCAGTAGCTTAATGGTTATTGCCCAACATCCAAAGCATGCAAAGAATTGGCAGTTCTTTCTAATCCTGTTGTTGCAGCGATTATTTTTTCACCTTCTGCAGCGGTAAATTTGTTTGTGGCTTTTCCGGCTTCGGTGGATGTTGCCGCTTCGTCTGCCGCTGAAGGAGAGGCGCTATTTTCATCTGAAAGTTCTACCACCACATCCTCTTCTGTTTCTGCCAAAGCCCTGAAATGCCCGTCCCACTCACTTTTCCACTCACCAGATTTTTTCTCAAATTTTGAATCGGTTTTTGGTTTTGCGTTCGTGCCGAAAAATTCTGATGCCGAAAGGTAAAAGCCAAGAGCGCAGAGCCTGTTGAGTGGCGCTGGGGTTAAAAATAAAATTGTGGAGGAGGCAAAGAAAATTCCTGATTTTAGAACCTCGTCCGCAGCCATTTTTACTGCTTGAAGCTCTTTTTTGGAAATGCATCCAATCATCACGCCGCCTATTGTGATTGCGGCTTCTTCCTCATTTTTTTCTGACGATTGCTCTGTTTCAAGCTCTACCTCTTGGACTTCCGAAGCTTCTGGTGCTGCAGGAGGAGGGACTTCTTTTGGCGCTTCGTCTTCAGGCTTCTCGTCATTACCAAATAATTTTGCTGCCGCGGCGGCTCTCTCCTCGCTATTTTCTTCTTCGTCTAGGGTCGCTCTTGAAGCAATGATGGATTGATTTCTAGCATCGGTCGCAAGCTCTGCCAAATCTGCTGGAGGAGGTGCGTTAGTCTGCTCAGAAAATAAAATTGCGGCTGACAGTTTGTTGATTGCGGCTTTTAGTGGGTCACAGATGGCGTCATCAACATTGACGGCGAAAGCGGCGCCGAATGCAGCCGTTTCTGCGTCGCCTTCTTGCTCAAAATATTTTTTAAAATGCGTAACGAGGGAGGTGAGGGCGGTGGCTTTTTTCTCGAGAGTAACCTCGTCAGTTCCTTCATACTCTAGAACCGCCAATATTGATGCGGTGAAAATTTTTAGCCCATCACTATTTCCGCTCCTGCTCCGAAGAAGATTTATTTCAGCTATTTTTTCTTCGTCAGTTTTTGGATTTAGCGCTGCGTCAGCGGCGTAAAATGGATTGCCGTCTGAAGATGTAGAGGTGGTGGAGTTGAGGATTTCGCAAATTTTTTGGTAAGTCGCTTTTTCAGCTTCTTGGTTGGAGAGAGGCTGTTGTTCAATTGCGCTTGCCGCGATCTCTTTGATTGCAATTTTTCCGCGAAGTAAGGCCGCATTTATTGCGGAAGATGGTAGATCGTCAGTAGCTTGAGTTACTTCTGACAAAATATCCGCCACCTTGCTGTCCATGATTAATCTCTCAGTAATTCATTCACCGAGGTTTTGGAGCGAGTTTTTTCGTCGACTTTTTTGACGATGATGGCGGCGTAAAGTGAGACATTTTTGTCGCCTTTTTGCGAGGCGATATTGCCGGGAACCACAACGGAATAAGCGGGAACGCGGCCGTAAAAAACCTCACCACTTTCGCGGTCAATAATTTTTGTTGATGCGCCAATGTAGACACCCATTGAGATCACCGAGCCGGTTTCAACAATTACACCTTCGGCAATTTCACTGCGCGCGCCAATGAAACAATTGTTTTCGATGATTACCGGATTTGCCTGCAAAGGCTCGAGCACTCCGCCAATTCCAGCGCCGCCAGAAATGTGGCAATTTTTTCCAATTTGCGCGCAAGAACCAACTGTCGCCCAAGTGTCGATCATTGTGCCTTCATCAACGTAGGCACCGAGATTCACAAAAGATGGAAGTAAAACTACATTGCGCGCGATGAAGGCGGAGTAGCGCACAACTGCACCAGCAACAACACGAAAGCCAGATTTTTTGAAATCATCCTCGGTCCAGTTAGCGAATTTTAGTGGCACTTTGTCGAAGTGGGTGAGGGCGTTGCCAGCTAGAGATTGCTGCTTGCTCAAGAAGTTGTCGTTGAGTTTGAATGAAAGTAAAATCGTTTTTTTGATCCACTGATTCACCTGCCAAGCGCCGTCAATTTTTTCGCAAATTCTGATTTGACCAGAATCTAGTAGAGACAGAGTTTGATTGACCGCATCGCGTATTTCGCCTTGCGTGCCTAGGTTAATTTCTGCTCTTTTTTCAAAGGCATTTTCGATTATTGCTGCGAGATTTTTTGTCATTGTTTTGATTGGAATAATGAATCACCCGACTTGAGTCGCGCTTTGCGTCTCCTCAAGCCACCCTCTTTTGCAAAGAGGGTTAGGAAGTGTGGTTAAAACTTAAATTCGCTCCCAAAGGAATTTTTTAGAACTGCTTTCGTAACTTCTTTAACCTGACCAACGGCTAAATCGTCGAGCTTGAATGGGCCGTAAGAAACGCGGATTAGGCGATTGACCTGCAAGCCGAAATATTCCATCACCTTCCTGATTTCGCGATTTTTTCCTTCCTCGAGAGAAATTTTTAGCCAAGAGTTGGAGTCTTTTTCCACATCCACCTCAACCTTGATTGAGCCGTAGCGCACGCCGTCAATCCTGATTCCATTCTCTAATTTTTTTAGCCTTTCCATGTTTAGCTTGCCGAAAACACGAGCGCGATATTTTCGAACCCATTTATTTTTTGGCAGCTCCATGTAGCGCGACAAGGCGCCGTTTGTGGTTAAAAGTAAAAGCCCTTCGGTGTTGTAGTCGAGCCTTCCTACAGCAATTGTGCGCGGCAAATGCTTTGGCAGTAAATCGAAAATAGTTTTGCGATTGTGAGGATCCTTTGTCGTGGTCAAATACCCTTCCGGCTTGTGAAAAAGCCAAAGGCGGATCGGTTGTTTTGCATTGATCAGCTTGTCGTCAATTTTTACTGAATGGTCGGTGATGAATGTGGCGGGGCTGTCAATGGTTTTGCCGTTAACTTTAACTCTGCCTTCAGCGATTAATGCTTCAGCTTCGCGCCTAGAGCAGTGACCTGATTGAGCGATTAGCTTTGCAACTCGCAAACCTTTTTCTTCCTGACCTCTCTCTTCAAATTTTTTTCCAGAACCGCTTTTTTTAAAGGGCAATTGTTCATCTGGTTCTGCATTTAAATCTTCCTGCAGGTCTAATTTTTCTTCGGTCATTTTGTGTTTTTGTAAATTTTTGCTGCGGTAACGAAGGCTTCGAAAATTTTTTTGTCAGCGGGAGAAACTTCGAATTCTGGATGCCATTGCACGCCGATGCAAAATGGGTGGTTAGTTTTTTCAACGGCTTCAATTACGCCGTCAGATGCATGAGCGCAGGCTTTTAACCCGCTTCCTACTTGCTTTGCCGCCTGATGATGCGATGAATTAGTTTTGATTTTCTCCTCGCCAATGATTGAAAAAAGTTGAGAATTTTTTGTAATCTCAACCTCGTGGTAAGGGGTGTGGTAGTTGTTGAACCCTTCAACATGGCTTTGTTCGTGATTCATGAATTTCCCTTCGTCAGGAACATGTTGAATCACTTTGCCGCCGTGCAAAACATTAATTAATTGCATGCCGTTGCAAATGCCAAAAAGTGGGAGCTGCATTTTTACCGCCTCAAGACAGAGGTGATGCTCGAACTCTTCCCGAACATCATTCAGCTTTACAGTTGGATGAATTTCTTCTTCGCCGTAACGCTTGGGATGAATGTCGAAATATCCGCCAACAATCATCAGTCCATCGAGAGAGGCTAGGTAAGAATCGATTAGGTCGTAGTCGTAGGTGAGCATGATTGCAGCGCCACCAGCCTTGTTGATCATCTCGACGTAATTGGCGCGTAGGGCGTAATAATTACGAGTTGAGTAGCCATTCTCGCAGCCTTCTTTGTAGTCAGGAACTATTCCGATTAATGGCTTGGTCTCGTGTTTGATCATGTGATACCGAATCTAATTTTTAGAGGCGCTCTGAAGTTGAGGTGTTACAGGGAACCTCTAAAAAGGAACCTCTGAAAAACCATCTTTTCCGGAAATTTTGTCGTTACCAAATTTTTTCGCGAGCACGTACATCAAGGTACGCTTTCCTGCTCAAAAATTTGGTAACGAAGAAATTACCGAAAAAAGCAATTTTTAGAGGTGTCCTACAGCGAGAACGGGTAGATGACTATTTTTCCGATTAGTAGAACCGCATCTAGTGTGACAGCGATTGGCGTGACTGCAGCTTTACCGACACCCTTCATCAAGCTGGAGTCGCTGTAGTAGATGGGAATTTTGTAAGATGTATTGATGTTGGAAGAGTTCTGGAACTTGTCTCCCAAATATTTTGCTGAGTACCTTCTGCCCTCAAGCTTTATTCTGATCGAAAGTTCATCTTTTGTATTTGGCTTCAATCCAACGCTCCACAAGGCGGCGATGTCTTCCGGCGGTAAAATGCTGAATGGACCTTCAATCACAAAAAATCCCTTTACGTCATTATTTGAATCTAGTTTGAGATGCGTCTTTTCTCTGTTGAGAGTCAAAATGCCTTTTTGCCCAAGGGATAAAATTATTTTTAGCACTCCTGAATTGTCGGTGAATACGTAGTGGTAATCAGTGCCGATTAGCACGACATACCTTCCGTCGCTGCCCGCAAAAAATTTGTCGATTCTTTCTTCGTAGCTTTTGTCGCCCCAAAGAGACTTGGTGATGCAAGAGCTGAGAAGAAGGGTGATTACTAGGCAGGAAAGTAAATTTCTGAAAGTCATTTCCGGTCTAATCTTTTTTTAATTGAGAAGAGACCGCTTTTCTAACCTGATTGAGCTCGTCATCGGTTAGTGCAATCAATCCATTGTGAAGTAGGTAGCCATTACTTCCGAGAGTTTCAGCGCTAATGATTTCATTGACGAATTCGCGCATTTTTGGAATGAGGTCGAGATGTTCTTTTTTGAAATAAATGAAGAGTGGGCGAGAGAGTGGATATTGCTTAGAGGCGATGCTTTCAAAGCTTGGTGCGACATTTTCAACTTGCGCTGCTTGCATTACTGTTTGATTCGTGACCAAAAAATTGAATCCAAAAATTCCGAGCGCATTTGGATTATTTTTCAGATTTTGAATGATTAAATTGTCATTCTCTCCGGATGCAATAAATGCGCCGTCGTCCCTAATGTTGCGGCAAATTTTTCTTCGCAGCTCGCCATCTTCATAGGCGTCGACAAATTCTTTTTTTGCAAAACAAGCACTTTCCATCAGCAACTCATTAAAGATGTCGCGCGTTCCAGATGTTAATGGTGGACCGAAAACTAGGATTTCTGTTTCTGGCAAGGATGGATCAATTTCGCTCCATTTTTTGTACGGATTATTCACGAATTTTTCGGATTTTTCGTCGAAAATTTTTTGCGCTAAAGCTGCGAAAATTTGCTCTTTTGAAAGATTAAACTTGCTGCTATTGATGGAGTTGCCAATCACAATGCCGTCGTAACCAATTTTTATTTCCACCACGCCATTCACGCCGTTTTTACTGCATTTTTTTAGTTCGTTGTCTTCGATTTGACGGGATGCATTGACAAAATCTGGATGGTTACGTCCGGTGCCGTTGCAGAATAATCTGAAGCCTTCACCTGTTCCGGTCGATTCTACTACCGGCGTTTTGACCGGAGAATTTTGTAAATTCTGAGTACGACTAAATTCTTCTGAAATTGCTGCTGCGAGTGGTGAAATTGTCGAAGAGCCCGTGAGGAGAATGTAAGATCTTGGTTTAAAGAAATAGTCAAATCCGGCGTTACTTTCGAGAGGAATGAATGAGATGAGAAAAGTTAAAGCGACAAGTTTGCGGATCATATTTTCTGCGATTTGTTTGAGGTGGATGGATTAAGTGAGTTAAGGAGCTTCTGAAAAATCTAGGTTTTGCAGAGGTTCCTTAAGTGAATTAATTTTGTTTGATGGGGTTGGTCACCGCTTCATCGGCGCCGAATAAATCTATTTTTTGTACCCAGCCTTTTTTATTTCCTACCTTCATTCCACACCAGTCTCCAAGGCATTTCAGGTAATCGCCAATCACACTATTTTCCAAATGCAGAAGCACGCGGGAGCTTTCGCTATTTTTGCTGTAGATGTTAACGAAGCTTTTTGTGGTGCGAATCATCAGAGTTCTTTTTTTGGTGAGTAGGCTTTGAGTCACCCAACCAGTCTGTCCCTCAAAATCTTCGATCTCATTCCAATTGTCATATTCGCTGATTACGCGAACCGGCAATGACTTGAGTTTAAAAGTGAATTTGACCGGATAATTTTGACCGGGACCAGAGCGGATGTTGGTTTCAGCAGCGCGAAGCGAAGCGAAATAATTAACCTCTTGAATTTTTTGCGCAGCAAAGCCGCTTGAGAAGGGAAGGGTGAGTAAGATGAAAATGGTGACAAGAACTCTGATCATTTATTCCGAGTTTGACGAAATTTTTCTCCACCTTGAGGAATGGCGGTTTGTTTTGACCTCGCAACCGCCAAGTCATTTTCAGCAACATTTTTAGTGATTACGCTGCCTGCAGCAATTAAGGCTCCGTCGCCAATTTCGATTGGTGCAACTAGTGCCGAGTTTGAGCCGACAAAAACATTTTTCCCAATTTTAGTTTTGAATTTGTTGTGACCGTCATAGTTGCAGGTGATTGTGCCGGCACCAATGTTGGAGCCTTCGCCAATTTCTGAATCGCCAATGTAGCTCAAATGGTTAATTTTTGCGCCGCGCTTTATTTGCGATTTTTTGATCTCAACGAAATTTCCAATGCGAGAATCTTCAGCAATT
>CANMEW010000059.1 GCA_947496905.1 Rickettsiales bacterium
CCGAAGACCTTCATCACTCACGCGGTATTGCTGGATCAGGCTTGCGCCCATTGTCCAATATTCCCCACTGCTGCCTCCCGTAGGAGTCTGGACCGTGTCTCAGTTCCAGTGTGGCTGATCATCCTCTAAGACCAGCTACGGATCGTTGCCTTGGTAGGCCATTACCCTACCAACTAGCTAATCCGATAGAGGCTCATCCAACAGCGATAAATCTTTCCCGATAAATCGGTGATATATGGCATTAGCTTTGGTTTCCCAAAGTTATTCCTTACTGCTGGGGAGATTCCTCTACATTCCTCACCCGTTTGCCACTGATGTATTGCTACACCCGTTCGACTTGCATGTGTTAAGCATACCGCCAGCGTTCGTTCTGAGCCAGGATCAAACTCTCAAGTTTTGAGAATTTGTTCTGACTTCACTCAATTAAACGTAATACCAAAACCAGCAGAATTTCTCCTGCAAAATTTCGATAAAAATATTTAAAAGAGATAGTCCAGATCGGACTATCGCCTTTATTTTTCTCATTTTGTTTTTTTTCAAAAACATAAATCGACTATTCACGATGATAAATAACAGCAGAAAGTAAAACTTGAGAAGACCTATGAAGCTTAAGATTGACTAAAATCTTGATAAGTCAGGCTGAAGGAATTGAACAACATAATCTCTGGAATCACGAACTCTTGGATCGCTAGCGGTTCTGCTATTTAAACCTGCAAAACCGTAGGAAGGCGGGCACTCTATGGGCGGTTTTTTTCTTGTCAATAGGGCTGGTAGAATTTTTTGCAACACCGCATCTCAGCTTTACAGACAACCTTGCAAGAGGTTTGTAACTGAAAGTTTCGGCGCGATTATTCCACTTTTGATTTCGATCTCCAAACGCTCCAAGGCATGTAATTTTTTTACCAAAAAACTCATCGGTAAATCCTTAAGATGTTTACGGAATTCAATTTCGGTTTTGAAAAAAAGCTGCTGCGCCTTTACTGCCGAATCAAAATCGGCACTATTAGACTCAATACTCGCTTTCGCAAAATATAGTTTCTGCAAGTAATTCGCTAAAAAACGAATTAGAGTAATTGACTCAACCCCATCGCGAAAAAGCTTTTCACTCTGCAACAAAGCAACATCAAATTTTCTTGCCGCGAAACTCATCACAAATTCATTCACGGAAATCTCTGATTCAGAAGATGACAACTCCTCCACAAGATCATGACTCAGATTTTTGTCCTCACCTAAAAAGGCTAAAATTTTTTCCATCTCCAGAAGAATAATTTGGCGATTTTTACCAAATTTTTTCGACAATAAATCCACGACTTGGTGATTAAATTTTACCCCCCTTCCCACTAATTCACTCGCAATGAATTTTTTAATTACGCTCTCATTATCTTCGTAACATGCGATCGTGGCGAAATATGGATTACTCTCCGCAACCTTACGCAAGGCCGATGATTTATCCAAATCGCCAGCTTGAACTAAAATAAAATTGTCACTCTTTTGAGAAAAATCCGGATCTTGAAAAAGTAATTTTAACGCCGCCGCAGAAGCAGATTCGCAATCTTTTACTAAAATTAATTTTCTACCCCCAAGCATTGGGTAGGAAAAAAATTCGTCAGCTAGAAGTCCCGCCTCCTCAGCAAGCCTCTCCTTGCTTAAATTTGCGACTAAAAATGGATCGGATAAATCTGGTGAAATTTTTTTGGCGATTGCGTCGAAGCGGTAATTTACAGCAGACAACTCCGGCCCGAACACTAGACATCCGGCAATTTTTTCTTGGGCAATTTTTTGGATGTAGCCATCTATTTGGTAGGGAGCAATTTTCATCTAAATTTTAAAATCTTCGCCGAGATAAACCTTCCTAACTTCAACATGGTCGACAATTTCACCTTTCGTTCCCGACGTAAGAATGGCGCCATCGTAAACGATGTAAGCGCGATCAACAATGGACAGTGTTTCGCGAACATTGTGATCAGTAATCAACACGCCGATTCCACGATCTTTTAATTGCGTCACCATTTGACGAATGTCATTCACCGCAATTGGATCAACGCCAGCAAATGGCTCGTCTAGCAAGATGAATGACGGATTAGTGGCAAGTGCGCGCGCGATTTCAACTCTTCTTCTCTCCCCTCCTGAAAGCGCCAATGCATGCGATTTGCGAATGTGATTAATGGAAAATTCTTCCAATAATTCTTCTAACCTTCCTTCGCGCTTAGCCTTGTCCGCCTCAGCAATTTCAAGGATTGAGCGAATATTGTCCTCAACATTCATGCCACGAAAAATTGAAGCTTCTTGTGGTAAATAGCCAATACCCAAGCGCGCGCGCTGATACATTGGCATGCCGGTGATGTCGAGCTGATCAATAAAAATATTTCCCAAACTCACCTCAACCAAACCAACAATCATGTAAAAACATGTGGTTTTGCCAGCGCCATTCGGACCAAGCAAGCCAACTACTTCTCCCTGCTTGATGTCGAAACTAATGTCGCGAATTACCGTTTTTTTGCCGTATTTTTTATTCAGGTTTCTTGCGCTTAAAACTTTATTCATTTTTTTTCTTTTTTGATTTTTTTGCCTGATCTCGGACATCATCTCCAATCACCACCACAACTCGCTTGTCTTCGCCATCACCCTTCACGGAAGCCTCATTTTTTTTGCCAACAAAATTCCCTTTTTTGCTCTTTAAATTGTAGACGAATTTATCACCACTAGCAATTGATGTGCCGTTATTTACGACAACATTTTTCTCTAAAACAAAAATATTTTCTGCTGGATCGTAATAGCCAGAATCCCCATTGGCGATGAATTCTTCGCTGAAAATTTTTACATTTTCTGTGGCGTCAATTCTCTTAATTGCAGATTTTTTATTACCGGCTTCATCTAATTTTTTTTCGCTTTTTTCGTCGTAAAGCACGGTCATTTTTTCCGCCAATAAACTGCTGTCATCTTTTTCAACAACCACATTGTGAATGAAATCTACAGTCTGAGATTTTCTCTTGATGTCGATGATGTCGGACCTTATTCTCGTTGGCGTTTCAGCCTTTCCGGACTTTGATTTCATTGGCACCAACGTCTGACCAATCGTCTGACCAATCGCCTGACTAAAACCTTGGCCAAAACCCGCAAAAAACAAAATTCCGCAGCTCAAAATGATGAATAAATTTAAAAATAAATTCGGTTGGAAGCGTTTCACTTTTTCTCTGATTTGCGTGGTTATTCCTCTTTTTGTAATTGTGCGCGCGCCCCAATTCATTAAGGATAGCGAGATTTTAGACTTTAACCAAAATCCAAAAAGCTACGATGTCGAGCTGCAAATTCTCGATTCCAACAATGAAAAAGTAACGGAATTTCTAGTCGCGATTGCCGATGATGATTACAAAAAAATGTACGGCCTGATGAACCTCTCCAACTTACCACCAAGCTACGGTATGCTGTTTCCATTATCGAAAAATCAAGTCATCATGATGTGGATGAGAAACACGCGCATACCGCTCGACATGCTTTTCATCGACGAAAATAACATCATCGACAGCATTGAAGCCAATGCCACGCCTTACTCTCGGAAAATTGTCGCCTCCAAAAAAGAGGTGAGAAAAGTTTTAGAAATTAATGGAGGGTTAGCCAAAAAACATGGGATCCAACCCGGACAGCAAGTTAAATTCTAGAATTTCATGAAAATTTTTTTAACCGAAAAGCCAATCACGCCTAACCTTGAAGGCCTAGAAAAATCAGCGCTTGGGAAGTTCATCACCACATCACAAAAAACAGATTTAAACATCGCAGTAACCGTCGAGGAAATAATTTACGACGTCCGAAAAAATGGTGACAAAGCACTCATTTCCTACTCCAACGAGTTCGACAAAACTCATTTTAAAAAAACTGACGACTTTTTTGTCTCAGAAAAAGAACTCGCGGTAGCAGAGAAAAATCTGCACCCCGAAGTCAAAAATGCCCTCAAAATGGCTTACAGCCGCATCAAAAATTACCACCAAAAGCAGCTGCCAGCAGACTTCAATTTCAAGGACGATCAAGGTGTTGAGTTGGGAAATATTTGGCGCGCGATTGACTCCATTGGAATTTACACTCCCGGTGGCACTGCCTCTTACCCAAGCTCCGTTTTAATGTCAGCAGTTCCGGCGATTGTTGCGGGAGTTAGTAATATCAGCATGTGCGTTCCCGCAAATGCCGGAGAAATTAATCCTGCGGTTTTGTTTGCTGCCAAAATTTGCGGCATCAAAAAAATTTACAAAATTGGCGGAGCGCAAGCAATCGCCGCTCTTGCCTTCGGAACAAAAACCGTTGCCAAGGTAAATAAAATTGTTGGACCTGGGAACGCTTACGTTGCCTGCGCAAAAAAAATTCTCTTCGGTCAAGTTGGGATCGACATGATTGCTGGTCCAACCGATTTAATCATCATTGCCGATAAAACTGCCAACCCCGCTTGGGTCTCTGCTGACGCCCTTTCTCAGCTTGAACATGGGATCGATTCCAAGGTCTTCGTCATTACTGATGACCAAAATTTTGCACTAAAAATTCTCACTGAAATCAGCGCCTTAAAAGAAAAATTACCACGCAAAAAAATCATCGAAAAATCTCTGAAAAATTCGGCAATTTTTGTGGTAAAAAATTTAAATGACGCCGCGCATCTCGTGAATTTTATTGCTCCCGAACATCTGGAAATCGCCACCAAAAATCCTGAAAAATTCTTACCAAAAATCCAAAATGCTGGCGCAATTTTTCTTGGAAATTACACGCCAGAAGCAATTGGCGACTACATGGCCGGACCAAGTCACACCTTGCCAACATCAGCTTCAGCAAAATTCTCTAGCGGTCTTTCGGTCTTTGATTTTTTGAAAAGAATCTCCCTCATTTCCTGCGACCAAAAATCCTTTAACAATCTCGCTGATGCCACGTCACTTTTAGCAGCCTGCGAAGGATTAGACGCCCACAAACTCAGCGTTGAAATCAGGAGAAGATAAAATCGGGGCGAGTTCAAAAAAACCTCGATCCGCGCCTATGGCTGCTCCAAGACCACTCGCTTAGAGCCGCATGCGCTCAAGGCAGTTACCTCAAAAATTACTAATTCCATTTTTTGCAAATCAAACTCTGTAAAGCCTTGAATTTAGGGCATCGAGCAAAAAGTCTAATTTTCTCCGGCTCGGAGAAAATTCAACAAAACCATCAAAATGAAAAAGCTCACTTACCTAATTTTTTTTCTGAGTTTGGTTTTTTCTTGTTCAAAAAAAGACGAAAAAACTAGTGCAGAAATCGCTTACACCAAGGCGATGAAAATTCTGAAAAATAAAAATTATTCCGAAGCAGCTAGTGAATTTGAAAAAATAGACGACGACTTCCCCTTCTCGAAATGGGCAATCAAAGGCCAATCCATGGCGATCTACGCGCGCTACAAGGACGAAGATTACGCCAAGTTGGTGACGGTAGCTGACGACTTTCTACATCTCTACCCAAGCAGCGAATACGTGCCCTACGCAATCTACATGAAAGGCCTCTCCTACTACAATCAAATCCCCGACATCACTCGCGCGCAAGACAACACTCAGCAAGCCTCATTTGCTTTTCGTGAGCTAGTGGCACGATTCCCTAGAGACGAACATTCCTTGGATGCTACTCAAAAATTGATTTTCGTTGATGAGCACTTAGCGGGGACAAAAATGTCGGTTGGTCGCTACCAAATCAAAAGCCGCAATTACGTTGGCGCTCTAAGTAATTTTTCTGACGTCACAACACGCTACCGCAACACTCAGCAAGTGCCGGAGGCTTATTTCCGTCTCAATGAAATTTACTACAAAATTGGCTTGAAGGCAGAAGCGGAGCATGCGCAATTCCAACTAGAATCCAAATTCCCAGAAAATTACTGGACTAAACTTTCTGAAAAAAATCATGGGGAATACGATAAATAAAGGTTCTAACCACATCTGGCTACCCTACACGCAAATGCAGAATCATCTGCCACAGCTCGAAATTATTTCAGCCAAGGGATCAAAAATTTTTCTCAAAGATGGTCGCATTTTAATTGACGGAATTAGCTCGTGGTGGAGCGCCGCTCATGGTTACAATCACCCTCACCTCACTTCCGAAATCACTCGTCAGGCAAAAATTTTACCCCACATCATGCTGGCCGGATTCGCCAATGAGCAAACCTACAAACTCGCTCACCGACTGTGTAAATTTACTGGAATGGATCACGTATTTTTTTCTGATTCCGGCTCTACGGCAGTTGAAGTTGCGATGAAAATCGCTTGGCAATTTCACATTAATTCCAAGCAGGTCGAAAAAATAAAATTCATCTCCTTCAAAAATTCCTACCACGGCGACACTAGCGGCGCAATGTCTTTGTCCGATTTAGGCTCTGGCATGCACAAGAAATTCCAGAAAATTTTACTAAAAAATTTCTCTCTCGATTTACCAAAAAACCAAAACGACCTGAATGAATTCGAAGAATTCGTCAAAAAAAATAAAAAGAATTTAGCCGGAATTTTTATTGAGCCGATGGTTCAGTGCGCTGGCGGAATGAAGTTTCACAGCGCGGAAATTTTGCGGGAAATTTTCAACATCGCCAAAAAACATGAGGTGCTTTTCATTGCCGATGAATGCGCTTCTGGATTCTACCGCACCGGAAAAAAATTCGCCTGCGATCACGCCGGAATAATTCCCGACATTCTGGTCATTGGAAAGGCTTTAACTGGCGGCACAATGACCCTCGCCACCACCCTAACCTCCGCCGCAATCTTTAAAAAATTTTTAGGAAATTCTTCCGAATTAGCTTTGATGCATGGACCAACTTTTATGGGCAACCCTCTCGCCTGCGCTACTGCAAATGCTTCGCTAGATTTATTCGAAAAGGAAAATTACGCCGAAAAAATTTCAGCTGACGAGGAATTTTTGAGGAAGGAGTTGGGTAAATGTCGTGGACACAAAAATGTGCGAGACGTTCGCGCTCTTGGGATGATCGGGGTGGTCGAGATGGAAAATAGTGAAAAGGAACTGTTTGAGATGAGAAGAAAATTTGCTGCAACTGAAGTGTTTTTACGACCACTCGCTAACTGCCTTTACACCATGCCAGCATTGAATATTAAGAGGTCGGAGCTGAAAAAAATCACCACCTCAATTCTGCAATCGCTCTAACTTGACTACGGCTTAAACCCCCTTCTTCGAAGAGGGTTTACCGATCCAACTCTTTCGACAAAATGCCGAGAAGCTGCGTGGAAAAATTGCTGGCGCGCTCAGAAAAATAATTAATTTTTGCGCTGAAAATATTGTAGAAAAAAACTGCTGGAATCGCGGCAAATAAACCAAATGCCGTTGCCAACAAAGCCTCGGCAATTCCCGGTGCAACTACTGCCAAACTAGTATTTTTAGAAATCGCAATTCCTTGAAAAGAATTCATTATTCCCCACACCGTTCCAAACAGCCCAACAAATGGTGCCGCTGATCCAACAATCGCCAGAAAATTTAAACCCACCTCCAACTTCTGCATTGACCGATTACTCGCAACCTGCATTGCACCAACCAACCGCTCTTTTAGCGAAGATTTTTTCTCCAAAGATTCTGCAATAATTTGCTTAATATTGTTCGATTTCCATTCCTTCATGCAGGCAAGAAAAATACGTGACAGAGGGTGATTGTCGTTGTTCTTCGCCTCACTGTAAATGTCTTCCAGCATCCCACTACTTTCAAACAATTCTTCAAACCTGTCGCTACGATTTTTCAGCACGCGGAATTTGATGATTTTGTCAAAAATAATTGCCCAAGACCACATTGAGGCAATCACTAAAAGCAGCATCACCAGCTGAACAATGATGTCCGCCTGAGAAATGAGATTTACAAAAGAAACTGATGCGACTTTTTCCATGAGACTAATTCATTGATGAACGACACAAAAAAATATACCCAAGCTCCGAAGAGCTTGGGTACAGACTTAAATCACCCGACTTAAGCCACCTACTTTTACAAAGATGGGTTAAGAAAAATTAGAAACCGTAGATTACGCCAAATTTAACTACGTCCAATCTGACTTTGTCTCTCAAGCCATTTTCCATGTAACGAATATTGAATGTTTGACGATCGTAAGAGGTGCGAAGTGACCAATTGTCGTTGAGCGCGTAAGACAGTCCAAGTCCGTAAATCATCGCAAGCTTAGAGTCTCCGTCAGATTTGCCCTGAGAGTTCCACCTAACATTATGCTTAACATTTGCCATGCCTGCATTAATGAAGCCGCTGAGCTTAGGACAAAAATTGTAACCAAGATTAACTTTCGCACCGTAGCGAGAGTCAATTTCTATGCGATCTGCTGCGTA
>CANMEW010000060.1 GCA_947496905.1 Rickettsiales bacterium
AAGCTACGGAATTTTTTGATCCAAATTTTATTCCATCTGTTGGAGATTTTTTTACCGAAATTCTATCGGTTTGGTAAATGTTGAGGGTGGAGATGGGTTCTTCAGCGGCGACTAATTAATGTGAAAAAAGATCGAGGCCGGCAAAGCCTTGTAAATCAAGGCTAGCGCGGGTTGGTAAAAATCTTAAGCATTCTTGAAAAATTCCCGCCCTGCCTTCTCTTCGCAACATCTCATCAAGCCTTACCTTCAATTTATGTAGATGCAGAACATCTGAAGCTGCATATTCCAGCTGCTTTCCAGTAATTTCTCCATTTCCCCAATCAGAAGATTGCTGCTTTTTAGACAGCTCAATTCCTAGAAGTTCGTCGCAAAGTGCTTTTAAGCCATGAGCATCGGTGTAGGTGCGAGTAAGCTTGGAAGCGATTTTGGTGCAATAAATATTCCTTATTCCGATTTTTAAATAATGCTGCAGAGCTGCTAAATCAAAGCGCGCGAAGTGGAAAATTTTTTCGATGCTTTCGTCGCAGAGAATTTTTTTGAGGTTCGGCGCATCGTATTTTTTTTGCTCGAACTGTACCAGATGCGCATCACCATCGCCGGCAGAAATTTGAATCAAGCACAACCGATCTCGAACAATATTTAGTCCCATTGTTTCGGTATCGATGGCGATTGAATCGGAAAATTTTATTTCTTCCGGAAGGTCGTTTTTGTGCAGGTAAATGGTCATTTAATTTATTGAAAATGGTTAGAGAGAAAATGGAAAAAAACCTAGAGAAGATTCGCAGAAACAAAAAAATAATTCTGAAAAAAACTCAGGAATTTTTTTTAAATTCTAAATTTCTGACGCCAAAAATTGGCTGCGAGTTAGAATTTTTTTTACTTGATGAAACTTCCCGTAAGCCAGCCAATCAAGGGTTGGTAGGTGATTTTATTTTTGATTTATGTGGTGAGTTAAAAAAAAAATTTCCGCTTTTTTACCAAGTTGAAAAGGAGCAAGGCGCTTCTCAAATTGAACTTAAAACCATCTTCACGTCAGATTTATCAAGGCTCTGCGAGGAAATAGATGGTTGCAAAAAATTCATCAAAAACCTTGCTGCAGAAAAAAAATTAATTGCCTCATTTGCAGCGCAACCTTTCGCCAATGACTGCGGCAGCGCGCTCCAATTCAACATCTCCCTTCACGACGAAGGTGGAAAAAATATTTTTGAATCTGACAAAAATATTTTACACAAAACAGCCTCAACTCTACTCCATCACACTAACTCAATGATGATTTTTCTGTCGCCAAAAACAGAGGATTACGAGCGATTTTCTTTTGCACTTAACCGCAATTTATTTCAGCAAGGCAAGTTCACCGCCCCAGTAAATTTAAGCTTCGGCGCTGACAACAGAACCTGTGCAATTCGTATTCCTTCAACAAAAGAAACAACGTCAGAAATAGTCTGCGGCAAAAGATTGGAATACCGCGTAGCTGCTGCTGATGCCGATCCAACGCTTTGCATCTCAGCAATTTTACTTTCGATTTCTGACGGATTGTTGAGTGAAAAAAACTCCTTTGCACAAATTTTTGGCAATGCTTTTGACGAGCAATATCAGCTGCAAAAAATCTGTGAAAGCGTTGAAGATGCGGTGGAGGAGTTTCTGAAAGAGGGGAATTTTATTAGAAAAAATTTCGAAGAATTCTTGAGGTAAAGTTATTTTTTTAGCGGTCGGCAGTAAAGCTCAAGCCTGTGACCAACCAGTTCAAAACCTTTGTCGCGAGCAATTTTGGTTTTTAATTTTTCCAATTCGGCACTAAAAAATTCGTGAATTTCGTCGGTGGTGATGTCAATCAGATGGTCGTGGTGATCCTCTTCCTCAAGCTTCTCATAGCGTGCTCTGCCCTTGCTACCAAAATCATGCTTAGAAATAACTCCTAACTCTTCGAACAGATTCACTGCGCGGTAAACGGTGGCGATGCCAATCTTTGGATTAATTTTTGCAGCTCGATTAAAAACCTCTTCGACATCAGGATGGTCAACGCTTTCAGAAATTACGCGCGCAATTACGCGACGATTTTCTGTTAGTTTTATCCGGCGCTCAAGGCAGAGTTTTTCAATTTGAGAAGGCATTTGTTGATCTAAAAATTTTACAGACTTGGTGATTGTTTTTGAATTTTTGGAGCCAGAGAATATTTTGCCAGCTCTCATTCTATCCAAGCGTTAAAGGAATCCCCGCACATGACACAAAATCGCAAAATCATCGAGACCATTTCCCCTTCCCTTACTTTTGATGACGTCTTACTGAAGCCAGCCTTCTCAGAAATTCTTCCGGCAGATGCAGTCACCAAAACCAAAATTACCAAAAGTATTTCGCTAGAAATTCCAATCATTTCTTCAGCGATGGATACCGTTACTGAAAGCCGCTTAGCAATTGCAATGGCGCAGTGCGGAGGGTTAGGATGCATCCACAAGAATCTTTCGATCAAAGATCAATCCGACGAAGTTAGGAGGGTTAAAAAATTTGAATCAGGAATCGTAATTAATCCCGTCACAATCACGCCAGACGAAACTCTCAGCGACGCTCTCCACCTAATGAAAGAATACGGAATTTCTGGAATTCCTGTGGTCAAACTGGGCACTAAAAAATTGGTGGGAATTTTAACTAATCGCGATGTGCGTTTCGCCACCGACAAAAAACAGCTAATCAAAGAGTTGATGACCAAAGACGGCCTCATTACCGCCAAGCAAAATATTGGCAAAACTGACGCAAAATTGCTGCTCCACAAAAATAAAATTGAGCGCATCATCATTACCGATTCAGACGGCAACTGCGTTGGTCTAATCACCGGCAAAGACATCGAAAAAAATAAGCAATTTCCGCACGCTTCCAAAGACAAAGAGGGAAGGCTGTTGGTCGCAGCCGCAACTGGAGTTGGTAAAGACGGCATCAAGCGCGCCGAAAGTTTAATTGAGGCTGGGGTTGACATTGTTGTCATCGACACGGCACACGGGCATTCATCTGGCGTGATTGAAACCGTGCGCGAGCTAAAAAGACTTTACCCGAAACAAGATTTCATTGCCGGAAATATTGCGACCTCTGATGCGGCAAAAGCCTTGATTGACGCCGGTGCTGACGCTGTAAAAGTTGGCATCGGACCGGGATCAATCTGCACTACGCGAGTTGTTGCTGGTGTTGGCGTGCCACAATTGTCGGCACTTTTGGATGTGGTTGAATTTTGTGAAAAAGTAAAAATTCCCGTTATTTCCGACGGTGGCATCAGATTTTCTGGCGACCTCGCCAAAGCAATCGCAGCAGGCGCATCTTGCGTAATGCTTGGCGGATTACTCGCTGGCGCAGAAGAAACGCCGGGTGAAATTGTGCTGTTCAAAGGTCGTTCTTACAAAATTTACCGCGGCATGGGGTCGTTAGGCGCAATGGCTCGTGGCTCTGCAGATCGCTATTTCCAGCAAGATGTCACCGACAAATTAAAATTAGTTCCAGAAGGTGTTGAGGGTCGCGTAGCCTACAAAGGACCAGTTTCAGACGTAATCCATCAATTGGTTGGCGGTTTGAAATCGGCAATGGGCTACACCGGAAATGGCACGATTGAAGAGATGCGCAAAAATTGTAGCTTCGTAAAAATTACCAATTCCGGATTGCGTGAAAGCCACCCACATTCAATCACCATCACCTCCGAATCACCAAACTACACCACCGAAGGACATAGCTGATTGTGTCCACCTGAAAAAATGGAGAAGCTAATTTGAAAAAAAATCTTTCGGTAATTCTGGTCACAATTTTTCTTTCTGCCTGCGTCAGCTCTGAAGAAAATTTTGATTCAGAAAGAAAATCTCATGACGCAACCGACAGAACTTTTAAAAAAATCGAAAGTAAATTTTCTCGCAGAACAAAACCTTCTGAATCAATGCAGGTTGGTATTCCCAAGGAATCTAAGGACTATACTCCTCTCGAATCTGAAGATGAGGCATTTAAAGATTCTGCCGCAATTGAAATGGATGAAGAAATCAAGTCGGATGGAGATGGCAGTAAATACAGCGGGGTTTTTAAAGTTGGTAATCCCTACGAAGTTTTCGGCGTCTCTTACTTCCCGCAAAATTACGAAGATTTCGAAGAAGTCGGTACCGCCTCTTGGTACGGCGATGCTTTTCACGGCAAGCCCACGGCCAATGGTGAAATTTACAACATGAATGAAATGACTGCGGCTCATCCAACCTTGACGCTGCCCTCAATGGCTCGAGTGACTAATCTAAAAAATGGGAAAAGCGTCATTGTTAAAGTAAATGATCGCGGACCATTTGCAAAAAACAGGGTGATGGATGTCTCAGAAAAAGCCGCCATTGCTCTCGGGTTCAAAGAGCAGGGAACCACGCAGATCAAGCTTGAACTCTTGCGTAACGACACTGATGAAATGTTAAAAAAACTAGGAATTAAAAATTAAAATGAGCAAGCAAGAGGCGGCGCTAAAGGAACGCGTAATCATCGCAATCGGCAGGGCGGAATCCGAGATTGCATCATTAAGAAATAGCTTGGGAAGTCAGGGCGACAATGTGCTGATTGTTGCATTAGCAACCTACGATGTGCAAGCGTTGGAAAGCGCCTTGAGAGACAAAGTCTTGAATGGCGATACCAGATTCGACATTTGGGGACATGGCGCTGTTAGCAACGGAGAACATCAACTTGCATCTGGCGCTAACAACCAGCTGATTCCAACCAAAAATTTATTCCTGAAATTACGAGAAATCGTTGGTGCCACAACTCCCCTCACTAACGTAAATCTGTGGGCCTGTCATGCTGGCGCTGCCGCAAATGATGTCACCGCGCTTGGAGCTGGCTCTATGCTAGTCTCTCACGCTGAAGAAAATTCCCTTACCTCAACCTCAATGAATCTTGATGGCATTCTTGGCGCAAAAGCAAAAAACGGTCGCGGAAGTTTTGTCGAAAGTTTTTTGTCCTCGCCAGAAACCGTAACTTTTTCCTACGCAAAAACAGAAGAGGAGGCAGTTAAACACACTGCTCGTCGTGCCAATGCAGCAATGACTGTCGACACGTAATTGTCGCGACATCTAAACGCAGAATTTGACAGATTTTCTACATTTCTTGTGGGCGCAGGATTGTCAGCAGAAACCTTGTCTACATCAGATCTGTCTGGAGAAAAACTTAAAAAATACCAAGAAAAAGACATTCTTCTCTCCGCATTTCGTGGTGAAACTGAGCGGCTCGGAACCTACTTTTCAGCAACAGATTCATCAGGTCAGAAAAAATTTGATCTCAATGAAATAACAACTGACACAACGAAAGAAAGCCCACTATTCCTAGCTGCATCAATGGGTCATACCGAATCCGTTAAATTGTTAATGGACAATGGAGCTAATGTTAACCCAGTCGGAACAGACGGAATCTCTCCGCTTTTTATGGCGGCAAAAGATGGGCACACAAATACTGTTGAGGCCTTGCTAGAAGGTGACGACATCGCAACTGTTGGCGAAATCGCAAATTACCGCAGCGACAAATACAAGGGCGCACGATCTGCAATTGAAGTTGTGGCGGACAAGGGTGATTTCGAAACCTTCAAAGTCCTTTTAGGCAAGGGGGGAAAAATCACTCTCGAAAGATTGATGAAAACCCCAGAAAACCTTCCGAAAGAAGAGGAAGAAAAATTCGCTGCGTCGAGAGTCCCGATGCTCAAGCACAGGCAAGAAGTTGCGGAGGTTAAAAAAGCTGCGGCCAGAGAAAATTTAATGGCATATTACAAAGGACATTCTGTAGCAGGGCAGTCTGTCAAAGATCAGGTAATAGCATTCGCCGCACACTCGCAAGAAGTGAAGGATGTAATACTCACACTTGAGACTGCTACAAAATCACATGAAAAAACCGCCCAAACATCGCCTACAGCAGAAAATAAGTCGCATGTCGACAACACTGCCCAGACAACGCCATCAAACAGTCCTCGTCCAATCGGCGTTGAAGCGCTACAAAACACCTCACAAGACCCACAACCCACTCGCTAATGACCGACTACAAAAATAAAAAAATCGATTTCAAAAAATTGCGACTCGAGACGCAGATGGTGCGTGGCGGGACAATTCGCTCAAATTTTGGCGAAACGTCCGAAGCAATTTTCTTGAACTCTGGCTTCGCTTACAATTCTGCCGAAATCGCTGAAAGCCGCTTCAATGGCGAGGCGCCCGGTTACGTTTACTCGCGCTACTTAAATCCGAGCGTAAAAATGCTCGAAGAAAAACTGGCGTTGCTTGAATCGGTTCCAAACCCAACGCGAAAAAATTTTGAAATCAGCGCTTGCGTAATGGCTAGCGGAATGGCGGCTGTTTTCGCTTCCATCATGTGTCAGATCAAAGCGGGAGAACATTTCATCGCCTCAAAAGTTTTGTTCGGTTCTTGCTTTCACATCGCCACAAAGATTTTACCGAACTACGGAATTGAAGTTACTTTGGTTGACGGCACCGATGAACAGGCTTGGAAAGATGCTTTCAAAAAAAATACCAAAGTCGTTTTCATCGAAACTCCGGCTAATCCAAATCTTGAAATCATCGACATTAAATTCGTTGCCAAGCTTTGTAAAAAGCACGGCGCCAGCCTGATTGTCGACAATATTTTCGCCTCTCCCTACTGCCAAAAATCATTCGAACTTGGTGCAGACATCGTAGTTTATTCCACAACCAAACACATGGACGGACAAGGTCGTAGCCTTGGCGGATGCGTTCTTGGATCGGAGCAATTCATCAAAGAAATTTTACTACCATTCCACCGTCACACCGGACCAGCGCTTAGTCCCTTCAATGCTTGGATTGTTTTAAAGTCCTTGGAAACCTTTCCGCTACGCATGGAGCGCCACTGTTCCAATGCCAAAAAAATTGCCGAATTTTTAGAGAAGCACCCAAAAATTAAACGCGTTTTGTACCCAACGTTAAAATCTCATCCTCAATTTGAAGTAGCGAAGAAGCAGATGATTAGCGGCGGGGCAATGCTCGCTTTCGAAGTTAAGGGAAAGAAAAAAGACGCTTTCGCTTTCATGAACCGTCTAAAAATCATCGACATCTCCAACAATCTTGGTGACGCCAAGTCACTAATTACGCACCCCGCGACCACCACCCACTCCAACATTCCAACTGAAGAACAAGAAAAAATCGGCATCACCCAATCAATGTGCCGACTCTCCGTTGGGTTAGAAAATGTCGACGACTTGATCGACGACCTCAAACAAGCTTTGAAATAAAAATAATGCCAAAAATCTACCGCTTAATTGATGAATTCAACTTTCTAGCGCAACCAACCTCATCGTTTTAGTTTTGTAAAAAACCTCGACCAACACTTTCATGATCGGAAAATTACGCGGCTTCATTGACTCCGTCGCTGAAGATAGATGCATCATCGACGTTGCCGGCGTTGGTTACGTAGTATTTTTATCCAGCAAGACAGCAGCTTTTTTAAAACAATTTCCGCGCGAAAAGGAAATTTCTTTGACCATCGAAACCTCCGTCAAAGAAGACGCCATCGAGCTTTACGGCTTCACTTCAGAAATAGAAAAAACTTGGTTTTTAGAGCTCACAAAAGTCCAAGGTGTTGGGGCGAAAATGGGGCAGAAAATTCTTGGATTTTTTACAATTGAAGATCTCGCCAAAGCCTTGATTTCATCTGATGAAAAAGCCTTTTCTAAAATCTCCGGAATTGGTCCCAAGCTTGCCAGTCGCATCACCACAGAGTTAAAAGATTCTCCAAAAAAACTCGGAATTTCTGCTGGATTTGGTGAAACAAAAATTTCTGATTTTAGCAAAACATCCGGTAATCAAATCGCCATTGATGCCCTCTCCGCACTTGAAAACCTTGGCTACAGAAAACATGACTGTTTGCGTGTTCTTGATTTCTTAACCAACGAGAATCCCAACCTTACACTAGAAAATCTGATCACCTCTTGCCTGCGCGAACTAAGCAAAAATAAATTTTAATGAAAAACCAAAATTTGAATCCAATCAAGCAGGACGAGGAGCGCAGCAATGAAAATATTTTGCGCCCAACTTATTTATGCGACTTTCTTGGTCAGGAAAAACTAAAAGAAAATTTAGGAATTTTTATTAATGCCGCCAAAAACCGTGGCGATGTCCTTGACCATGTTCTCCTTTATGGGCCTCCAGGTCTTGGCAAAACCACACTTGCACAAATTATTGCTCACGAAATGGGAGTAGGATTCAAAGGCACTGCAGGACCAGTATTTTCAAAATCTGGAGACCTAGCCGCACTTCTAACCAACATGCAGCAGGGAGATATTTTCTTCATCG
>CANMEW010000061.1 GCA_947496905.1 Rickettsiales bacterium
TTTGAGCATTTTTTCGATGGATTCAGTGCCAGTTTCAGTCAGAAAAACGCCGCGATCTTTTTCTTCGAGTTGGAAATCTTTTTCAGTAAGGCGAGGAATTAGGCGGTTAATCTCTTCGTAAAGTTTAGAATTGTCGTCAGTGGGGCCGGAGATGATTAGCGGTGTTCTTGCTTCGTCGATTAAAATTGAGTCGACCTCGTCCACAATGGCAAAATTTTTGCTGCGCTGAGCCATTTGCTCAGTGCTGTATTTCATGTTGTCGCGCAAATAGTCGAAGCCGAGTTCATTGTTGGTTGCGTAGGTAATGTCGCAGGCGTAGGCCTCTTTGCGTTGATCGTCGCTGAGATTGTTGGTAAGGCAACCCACGGTAAGTCCTAAAAATTGGTGAATTTTTCCCATCCAAGCTGAGTCACGACTAGAGAGGTAGTCATTTGGTGTTACCACGTGAACACCTTCGCCATTCAAAGCGTTGAGGTAGCAGGGTAGGGTGGCAACCAAAGTTTTTCCTTCACCAGTTCTCATTTCAGTAATTTTCCCCTGATGCAAAATTATTCCACCAATGAGCTGCACATCGAAATGGCGCATGTTGAGCACGCGTTTCGAAGCTTCACGCACAGTTGCAAAAGCTTCGTGAAGTAGTGAGTCAAGAGATGCTCCGGCCTTCAAACGATTTTTAAATTCTACTGTTTTTGCTTTTAATTCCTCGTCGGAAAGAGCGGCGATTTGCGGCTCCAACGCGTTGATTTTGGCGACCTCCGGCAAGAGTGATTTTACGATTCTCTCATTAACAGAACCGAAGATTTTTTTTGCGATCAGTGAAAACATTTTTTGGGGATTGGTTGTTTGTGTGCCTATCTCTAACCCTCTTTGCAAAAGAGGGTGGCTCAGTCGCATTTCATGCGCGACTGAGTCGGGTGATTTTTGAAATTAATAAATAATCTCGATATCCGCGCCGCAATTGATCAGTTTCTCAGCGAGTCTTTCGTAGCCGCGCTCAAGGTGATAAAGCCTGTTGATTGTGGTTTCACCTTCAGCAACTAATCCAGCGAGAACCATTGAAACGGAAGCGCGTAGGTCGGTCGCCATTACTTCGGCGCCAGTTAATTTTTTTACACCTTTTACCACAGAAATATTTCCGTGCGACTCAATGTTGGCGCCCATGCGAACTAATTCTAGAACGTGCATGAAGCGATTCTCAAAAATTGTTTCCTCAATTGTTGAAGTGCCGTCAGCCACCGCCATCAGCGACATGAACTGCGCTTGCATGTCCGTTGCAAATCCGGGAAATGGGTGAGTGGAAATGTTCACCGGATGAATGACCTCAGAAATTCTTTTGACCTCAATTTCATTCTCGGAAATTTGCTTCAAGCTGATTCCTGATTTTTCTAGCGCTTCTTTCACTCCTCCAAAAACCCACATTTCAACACCGATTAGTCTGATGGTGCCACCAGTGATGCCGGCGGCAACGGCGTAGGTTCCGGCCTCAATGCGATCGGCAATAATTTTGTGACGTGCGGCATGTAATTTTTCGACGCCGTGAACGACAATTTGTGGAGTGCCAGCGCCAGAAATTTTTGCACCCATGCTGGTTAAGCATTTTGCTAAATCGATGATTTCTGGTTCGCAGGCGGCATTACTGATGACGGTCTCGCCACTTGCCAGTGTTGCTGCCATCAAAGTATTTTCTGTGGCGCCAACTGAAATTTTTTCAAAATTTACTTCCGCGCCCTTCAAGCAACCGTCAACTGACGCTTCAACGTAGCCGCCAACCAACTCAATTTTTGCGCCAAGCCTTTCCATTGCTTTTAAATGCAAATCAACCGGACGGGTGCCGATGGCGCAACCGCCGGGAAGAGAAACCTTAGCTTTGCCAAGGCGCGCCAGCAAAGGTCCCAAAATAAAAATTGAAGCGCGCATTTTTCGCACCAATTCGTAAGGAGCGACAGGATTTGAAATTTCGCTAGCGTCAAATGTTAGCGCGCGACCTTGAGCGCCAAGGTCTGGATCAGTTCCGTCAAGCGTGACTTTAATTCCAAGGCTGACCAAAAGATTTGCCATTGTGGAAATGTCGGAGACGTGAGGAACATTGGTGAGAGTAAGCTTCTCGCCAGTTAGAATTGACGCTACCATCAATGGCAAAGCAGCGTTTTTTGCACCAACAATTTGCACCTCTCCACTAAGTTTTTTTCCGCCGCGAATTAAAAGTTTTTTCATTTTTCGAGATTTCAGAGATGTGTTAGAGCTCGTGTTGAGAGTTGTTTGGCTCTGAGAAGCGAACCCTTTTTGCAAAACTATTTTCTTCGGTGCCAAATCCTTCATTTCCACCGCTATTCTCATCACCACGCCTTGATGGATAGTTTTCCGCGAATCTTTTATTAGCTCTTTCGGGTTTAGTTAACATTCCATCCAGCGTTGCTGTCTTGATGTGATCAAAAATTTGCGAAGATATTCTGGAAACTTCTTCAGCGGAAAATGTTGGCAATCTGTAGCCTGTCAGAAATCTACTAACCCCATCTTCATCTCCCCTCAAAATATTGACTGATTTTTGGAACTCTGAGGGTAATTCATTAAAATTATCCTGCTTTGGGTAGTGTCGTACCTTTGCTCTTTCTAGCCATTCTAAAAACTCAGTTAGATCGCTATTAACATCTGCTTGACCACTTTTTCCGGTCATGCAGCTGGTTTGGACTCGGCATAACATGGCTCCAGTAAATGCATTGGTGATGGCGCTAATTATTCCGTAATTAGTTTGATCTTCGTAGTCGACGCCATGAAAATATTGATCAAAAAATTGTTGCTCAAAATCTTTAGCCGTAACGAAGCCGCTGGCACCAGAAAGATTTGGGTATTTTATTATCATGAGTTGCGGGACATTGTGGTTGATCTGGAGTTGTTGGTTTGGGAAATGACTGCCAAGGTTGCCATGTTGAATTTTGCTTTTACTGCATTTGCAATTTCCTCCCTCTCCTCTAACCACCCTTGTGTTTTCACCTCATCAATAAACCCAGCAAGCATTTCGCTCCTTGTTGCTTCGCTGTTTAACATTGACGAGGTTTTGAATTCCGGAAAAGCTTCAAGCGTGATTGCTAAATGGTGGGCGGATAATGTAGACAGATCGTCTAACCCCCTTCCTCTGCCAGTGGTTTTTTGGGGAAAATCAAAAAGATTGGCGAATAATTTTCCGATTAGTTCTGGGGTTATTTTTTGATCAAAACTTGTCAAGAAGGCATTCATTTCATTTTCAACAGTTTTGCATTCTTTTCTAACCTCGCCAATTCCTTTGCCAAAAATTTTATTCATCCCGCGAACAAATTCACCATTTGGCGCTTAAGCTTTGTGAAAAAAAGATTCTTGATTTTGCGCTGAAGCTGATTGGGCGGTTGTTAAATTTTCGCGCTCAAGAATTGCTTTTAATGCCAGAATTGTGTTGCTGGTGTCGCTTCCGGGCCTGCCGGACCCAGCTGATTTTTCGTAGGCTATTCCCTCTGCCTGATTGTAGTAGCTAAGTAAATCAGAAACATAATTGGTGACAATTTTTGTTCTTTCGAGTCGAACGCCTTCTTCGTAGAATTTGCGAATTTCTGGATCGGTTATTCTTGGAGTAGGTTGGTATTGAGGGAAGTGCGCTGGTAGAGTTGGGAACGTTGAGCCATTTGCCCCAATGTATTCTATTGTCGGAATTACTTTTTTAATGGTCTGATCTAGTTTTGCTGGAACCTCGGTTAAGGTGGTGCCGCTCATGATTTTGGAGAACATCTCTAAAATAACTCGGTAAGAGGTGACATGGTCTCCTTGCCTTCCACTCAAAGAAGTTTCGGCTCTTTCCTCGGTAAAAGAAATTGCGATTTTATTGCCGCTTTTTCGAGGATCGATGGTGAGTAAAACTGAAGAATTAAAATTTGAATTTCCGATTTTCGTGCTTTCACTGTCAGAACTTGATGGCGAGCTTGGTAATTGTTGTGCTGATGTTGTTTTAGTATCTTCCCCAAAATCATCATCTCTGATTTCCACTTGCGAGTTACTAAGATTTTCATCGCCAAAATCTTCCGCACCTAAATTTTCCTCTACAGCTATGCATTCGTCATCCGCAGAAGATCTTGCTCTTTTTCTAGAGCTAGAATTCTCCTTAGTTTCGCCAGATTTTTCTCTAAGAAATTCTAGCAAATCTTCTGACGCAGCGCCTTGAGTCAGAAGATTTTCTAGTGATTCTCTTTGCTCTTGAGTGAGTGGCATTGGCTATTTTTTCTCGTAAAGTTTGACTAGAGAATCAAGTAAGCGAAGCCCGTAACCAGTGGCGCCTTTTACTGCCAAGGCATCGCCTTTTCCTTTCCAAGCGACGCCAGCAATGTCGAGATGCGCCCATTTTGTTTCTCCAATGAAGCGCTTCAAGAATTGTGCCGCAGTAGTGCTGCCGGCACCTCTTCCGCTGCCAACATTTTTCATGTCAGCAATGTCAGAGTTAATCATTTCGTCGTACTCTTCGCCGAGAGGAAGTCGCCAAGCGCGTTCTCCGGTAAGCTGTCCGCAGCTTTCAATTTTTTTAGCCAAGTCATCATCATTAGAAAATAATCCGGCATAGGCATCGGCCAAGCAGACAACAATGGCGCCAGTTAGGGTTGCTAAATCGACAATAAATTTTGGTTTAAATTTGGTGTTGGTGTAATGCAGTGCGTCGGCCAAAACCAACCTTCCTTCAGCGTCAGTGTTGATCACTTCGATTGTTTGACCAGACATTGAGCGCACAACGTCACCGGGTCTTTGTGCAGTGCCAGAAGGCATGTTTTCAACTAGACCAACGACTCCAACCACATTCACCTTGGCTTTTCTTTGGGCGAGATTACGCAGCAATCCAACGACAACAGCAGAGCCTGCCATGTCGGTTTTCATGTCTTCCATGTTGTTTGATGGTTTGATCGAAATGCCACCAGTGTCGAAGGTTACGCCTTTACCAACGAAGGCGAGAGGTTGATCTTTCGGGCTGCCGCCATTCCATTTTAAAATCACCAATTGCGATTCTTTTTCGCTACCTTGTCCAACGCCAAGCAGGGAGCCCATTCCAAGCTTTTTCATTTCCGCCTCGCCAAGAATTTGAACTTCCAAGCCATCTTTTTTTAGGCCTTTGCAAATTTCAGCGTAGCTCTCTGGATTTAGAATATTTGCGGGTTCAGAGACTAAATCGCGCACGAAGAAAATATTTTCTGACAGAATTTTTAGCGGAGCGAATTCAGCTTGAGACTTTGCTAAATCTGAAGTTGCGAAGGAGATTGACTGAACTTTCAGCTCTTTGTCTTTCTTTTTATTTTCGAAATATTTGTTGAAACGGTAGCCTTGTAGAGCTGCGCCAAATGCCAGATTAGCGACATCTTTAGAAGAATTTTTTGATTCAAAAAAAACCGAAGCATTCTGAATTTTTGCGGCATTCAGCGAGGCAACAATGCGCGAGCCAATTTTTTGCAGCTCTAAATCATTTAATTTTTTTTCCGCTCCAGCGCCAAAAACTAACGCCAAATTTCCACCGTCAGACACTAAGTGCGATTGGCAATTTTTACCTTCAAAAGCAAAATTTTCTTTTGCGAATTTGACCAATTTTGAACTGGATTTTTTAGTTTGCTCTTCAGTTAAAACCAGCACGGACACTGAATTTGAAGTCGAATTTTTTGGCGCAGAAAAACCCGCTGACTTAGTGAAGTTGATTTTCATGATTTTCTAAAATTGATGGTGAGGGAAGTGAAGGATGGAGGAGGCGCTTGAAGAGGCGTATTTTTTAGGAATGAAACACAAGTTTGCAAATTAAATGACCAACGATTTCACGTTAATTTTTTCTCTGATCAGCCTCGGTTTTTTTGGTGGATTTTCGCATTGCTCAGGAATGTGCGGACCATTTGTTTTGACCCAAGTTTCGAGTCGCTTGCAAAAAACTTCTCTCGAAAAATTTTCTAATTTTCAGAAGCTGAAAAATTTAGCCCTTTTGCCCTACCATTTGGGACGCATTACGACCTATTCTTGCGTGGGATTTTTCTGCTCATTTCTCGCGAAATCGATTCAAGACTTTTCCAATTTTAGAAAAATTTCGGCGATTTTTTTACTGATTGCCGCGGCAATTTTTTTGAAAATTCTAACCCCCTCTCCCTTGAGGGGAGAGGGATGGGGTGAGGGTGGAATAATCTTACAAAATTTTTTTAGATCAAAAATAAAACCAATTTTCGCAAAGAAGTTGGGATTGGTAAAAAATTTTCTCTCAAAAAAAATCTCAATTTTATTTCAGCATCCAGAAGGCTGGGGTGGATATTTTCTTGGCCTAATTCTCGGCTTTATTCCTTGCGGACTTCTCTACGGAGCCTTTGTAATTGCGACTTCAATTAGTAATCCAATTTTTGCAGCAGGTGGAATGTTTTTGTTTGGAGTCAGCACTTTTCCGTCACTTTTTTTAACGGCTTCTGGCGGATATTTTTTTGCAAAAATTACAGAATTTAAATGGGTTGTGAAAATTGTGATGTTGGTCAATGCGACCGCGCTATTTTTGATGGCGGTGAAATTGTGGCTTGCCTAGCTGGGGGAGGGATGAGGGGAGTAGTTGTTGGTGGTGACCCCAACGGGATTCGAACCCGTATTTTCACCGTGAAAGGGTGACGTCCTAACCGTTAGACGATGGGGCCTAAAGTCGTGGACACTGTCCAGACTCGAAGGAGCGCGGCAAACTATGAACCGATTACAAAAATGCAAGCAGGCAATCTGAGAAAAAAAGAATCACCCGACCCGGGATTCGCTACCGCTCATGCCCGTTGCGCACTCAAAACGCTCTCGCGTTTTGCCGGAGTTTTCAACTCCGTCGTTTGAGCCCTCTGTTACAAAGAGGGTTTTCCCCGCTAAACCCTCTTTGTAAAAGAGGGTGGCCTCGCTTGGAAAGCGAGGTCGGGTGATTCTCTTAATTCGATTCCTCACCTCAAACCCCTCTCAATCTCCTCGCAAACCCCGTCAAAATTTCTCATCACGTCGCAATTCAGAAAGCGCAAAATTTTTAGAGAATGTTTTTTGATTAGAAGTCCGTCTCTTTTTCTGTCCGCCTGAATCGCCTCTTCGTTTAAAAAATGATCGTCACCGTCAAGTTCAATCACTAATTTTTTTGACGCGCAGTAGAAGTCGACGATGTAATTTTCGATTGGTTTTTGTCTGAGGAATTTTACTTCGGAGTAGCGTAAATATTGAAACCAGAGTTTCTTTTCTGGCTCGGTCATGTTTTTTCTGAGGTCTCTTGCTTTTAGTTTTAAATCCGCGCGAAACGGCGTAAACATTGGGATTGAAGGTTTTGGATTTTAAGCAGAATAAATCACCCGACCATGAGTTGTCCGAAGTCCAACTCATAGCCACCCTCTTTTTCAAAGAGGGTTAAGGCGCGGAAAACCCTCTTTGTAAAAGAGGGTGGCCAAGAGTCGTGTTTTAAACGACTCTTGGTCGGGTGATTTACTTGAGTTAGAAAGTTGAAAGAAATTTTAAAGCTGCGACGAAAAGAATCACCCGACTCATCTCCGGTGTAGACCTCTGCCGAAAACAGCCGTCACATCTAACTCTAATCCGCACGTGGGTATTAGCCGAAAACAGCCGTTTAGGCTGTTTTCTCCCCCTTTGAAAAAGGGGGTGGCATTGCGCGTTAAGCGCAATGTCGGGGGATTTACCTGTGGCTAGCGGTTGTGCGGGCGCAATCTTTCTGTCGACATTTGGATTCCTTTGCGTGGAGAAGGGCTTGCGCTTGGAATAGTAGCCTCAGTCCCAACACCATTCCTCACTTCCTCCAACGTTTTGCCGCTCTCAAATATTTTGTTGTTGGCAATCGAACTAGTGTCACTGCTAGCTGAAGCGGAAGCTGGTGCAACAGTGGGTGCAGAGGATTCAGAAAAAGTCGCT
>CANMEW010000062.1 GCA_947496905.1 Rickettsiales bacterium
ACGGTTGAAATGAAACTTTTTACTGCGCACGTATCTCGATACGCTTACGCCTAAAAAATTCCATTTCACCCTCTATTTTCTAGCCAGAGCTAAACTCTCCTAAATTTCCAATGACGGATCTGGGTTGAAAACTGGTGATGATAATCGCGAGATGCGCGCTGCGCGCAGACAAGCTTCAAATGTAACTTTTGAGAAAACCAAGAGTCAAAATTTATTCAGAAAATCACAAAAATTAACCAATGAATCCTGCTCAAGTTTGAGTGGAGTATTTAAAAAATTACCCAGAACCTTTGTTGAAATTAAACCCAGATCCGTCCCTTCAAACCTCTAATCTCTCAAGTCATGCCAAGCTTCGACATCGTATCCAAAATCAATCTGCAAGAAATCGACAATGCCGTAAATTCAGTTCTGCGCGAACTTACTAATCGCTACGACTTCAAAGGCGCGGTTTTTTCTGTCGAATTAAAAACGAAGGACAATCTCATCAACCTTACTGCCGACAGTGAATACAAGCTCGACTCTATTCGCGATTCTTTAAAAGTTTTTGCGACTAAGCGTGGTGTTGATGCGCGGGCGTTAGATTTTCAAAAAGTAGAAAAAGCTGGTGGGAATATGTTCCGACAAGAGGTGAAGCTGCGCGACGGAATTGAGCAGGAAGTTGCAAAAAAAATCGTTAAGCATGTCAAGGATTCCAAAATGAAAGTGCAGGCTTCAATCAAGGGTGATGAGGTGCGTATCGATGGTAAAAAACGTGACGACCTGCAAGAGGCAATGACTCTTTTGCACAGCGGTAATTACGAAATACCTCTGCAATTTATTAATTTCCGCGAGTAAATTCTCCCAACCTCAAATCCACGAAACATGACATTCTTCTCCTCCGGCCTAGAAAAAGCCGATCCGGCAATTTTTTCTTCAACAAAAAAAGAGCTCGATCGTCAGAAATATCAAATCGAATTGATTGCTTCTGAAAATATTGTGAGTCGTGCGGTCTTAGAGGCGCAAGGCTCCATCTTCACTAACAAATATGCCGAAGGCTATCCGCAAAAACGTTATTACGGGGGATGTGAATTTTCTGACGAAGTGGAATCGCTAGCGATTGAAAGGCTTTGCCAGCTTTTTGGTGCAAAATTTGCTAACGTCCAACCTCACTCTGGCGCCAGTGCAAATCTTGCGGTTTACCTCGCGCTTCTTCAGCCTGGCGACACGATTCTAGGCATGTCTCTTGCGGCTGGCGGACACCTAACGCACGGTGCGCAGCGCACAATTTCTGGCATGTGGTTTAAATCAGTTCAGTACGGAATTCGTTTGGATGACGGGCTTATCGATTACGATCAAGTGGAGGCTTTGGCGCGCGAACACAGACCAAAATTAATTGTTGCTGGAATTTCTTCTTACCCGCGCATTGTTGATTGGACTCGTTTCAGAAAAATTGCTGACGAAATTGGTGCATTATTAATGGTCGACATGGCGCATGTTGCGGGTTTGGTTGCCGCTGGAATTTATCCATCACCAGTTGGAATTGCCGATGTTACAACTTCTACAACTCACAAAACTTTGCGCGGACCTCGTGGTGGTGTGATTCTAACTAATAATGAAGAGTTGGCAAAAAAAATTAATTCTGCGGTTTTTCCAGGATTGCAAGGTGGGCCATTAATGCATGTAATCGCCGCTAAAGCCGTTGCTTTCAAGGAGGCGCTACAGCCAGAATTTAAAATTTATGCCAAGCAAATTGTAGCCAATGCCAAAGTTTTGGCTGATGTTTTGATTGAGCGCGGATTAAAAATCACCACTGGTGGAACTGATTGCCACTTGATGGTCGTTGATCTCACGCCACTTCAAACTTTGACGGGGAAAGAGGCCGAAAAAGTTTTGGAGCATGCTGGTCTTACCTGCAATAAAAATGCCATTCCTAATGACCCAAGAAGTCCATTTGTTACTTCTGGTCTTCGCTTTGGAACCGCAGCCGGTACCACCCGCGGCTTCAAAGAAAAAGAGTTTCAAAAAATTGGCAACATGATTGCCGATATTCTTTCTGGCTTCGTCAAAAATGGCGAAGAAGGAAATAAAATTTTGGAGCAAAAAATAAAATCCGAAGTGGCAACACTCTGCCAAAAATTTCCAATTTATTAAATTAAGCCTACCCTCGCCACAACCACATCCCATCAAGGGAGTGGGCTTTCGGTGAGGGTGAGCGCTGATGCAGACTTACAAACCCTCCAAGTATTAACCCCATCAACAATGTCCCAATTCCACCTCCCTTACCAAAATCCAATTTCTTCCGACAAAAAAATTCTCTACAAAAATGCTCGCATCATCGACCCAGAATCTGGGTATGACAGGCTTGGAGAGTTGCTAACAATCGGAAATAAAATTGCCGATTTCGGAGAAAAAATTGAAGCAGCGGATGCAGAAATCATCGATTGCGCTGGTCATGTTTTGGCTCCCGGATTAATCGATATTCAGGTGCATTTTCGTGATCCTGGTCAAACCCACAAAGAAGATTTATCTTCCGGAAGTATGTCTGCCGTGGCTGGAGGAATCACAACAGTTGTCTGTCAACCAAATACAATCCCAACATTAGACTCGGTTTTGACCTTCGACTATTTGCGACTTAAATCACGCGAAGTCGCTTACTGTAACGTTAAAGCTTACGGTTGCATTACGAAAGGAATGAAGGGTGAAGAACTTTCTGACATGCATTCTCTGAAAGAGGCTGGGGCAGTAGGCTTTACCGATGATGGTCTGCCAGTGATGAATGCCAATGTAATGCGTCGCGCTTTTGAATATTCTAAAAATTTAAATGTCGTAATTGCTCAACATGCGGAGGATTTAAACCTTACCAACAAAGGCTGCATCAATGAGGGGAAAGTCTCTCTTGAGCTTGGTGTGCGCGGCATTCCAAATATTTCTGAATCAGTAATTGTTGAGCGCGATTTGGCAATTTTGGAAGCGGTTGGTGGTCGTTACCACTTGCTTCATGTTTCAACCAGAGAGGCCTTGGATGCGGTTAGAAGAGCTAAGGAGAAGGGTTTGAACGTGACGGTGGAAGTTTCTCCGCACCATTTCACGCTAACCGATGTGCAAGTTTTGAAGTCGGGAACGAATGCCAAAATGAATCCACCGCTGCGCTCTGAACTTGATCGCGCTGCGCTGATTGAAGGTTTGAGATCTGGTCTAATTGACGCGATTGCGACCGATCACGCCCCTCACGATTTGGCATCAAAAGAAAGAGTTTTGGAAGAAGCGACTTTTGGCATTGTTGGTGTTGAAACCATGCTGCCACTGTCTCTAGCGCTTTACCATCAGAAAGTTTTGTTACTAAAAGACTTGCTCGCGACAATGACTTGCAATGCTGCAAAAATTATTAATTTCGATGGCGGAGTAATCAGAAAGGGCGCTCGCGCCGATTTAGTTTTGATTGATCTCAACGCTGAATGGCAAATAGACTCACAAAAATTTTACAGCAAATCAAAAAATTCTCCTTTCGACGGCTTTCAAGTAAAAGGCCGCGCCATTAGAACTGTAGTGGCTGGGAAGGTGGTTTACGAATCTTAAATTTGATATCTTGACTGTAAGAAGTCGCGTTTTTACAAAGCGCGACCTCATTTTTTTGATGCATCTTTTCTAAGTCTCGTTGGTCAGGTCTCTTCATCTACCACCTCAAGTCTTCACTCAAACATTCCGCCACCTCAACTTACCGCCTTCAAATCCCTCCTTCTACCAACCATTTCCTCACTCTCAATTCCACTCTTCAACCAATCTAATTCTCAATGTCACTAACAACACTCACCTTGCGTCATGGTTCCAATCAAGATCAGCCTCAGGACAGCAATTCAACTCAGAGCCAGCAGCAAAATATTTCACCAGCGCAAGAGGCCTCAAATGGCAATCAGTCACAAGTAAGTAGTGCGTTGCCGCGTTTGCATACTGGCAATTTAATCAGTCGAGGAAATCCGGTTACAACGTCAACTGTTAGCTCGCCACTAGCGGATGATTATGAAGATGAAGATGTGGCTGTGGCTGTGGTAAGCAGTAGCTTTGGGCGTGTTGCACGTCCCGCTGTTGCAGTTGGTACAAATATTAAAACTCTCGAGCTAAAATCTCTTAAAAGTAAATCGGCAGAAAAGCTGATTGAAGTGGCTAAGGAGTACGGTTTGGACAATATTGGTGATTACGGCAGGCAAGACATCATCTACCACATTCTTAAAAATTTCTCTGATCACAATTTTGAAAATGTAATTATCGGAGAAGGTGTGCTCGAAGTTTTGGAAGATGGTTTTGGATTTTTAAGAGCTCCGGAAACCAACTATTTCCCTGGTTCGGACGATATTTACGTTTCTCCAAGTCAGATCAAAAGATTTGGCTTGCGCACTGGCGACACCATCAAGGGGCAAATTCGCGCTCCAAAAAAAGGCGAAAGATATTTTGCTTTGCTGCGTGTGAATGAAGTTAATCTAGGCACGCCAGATAAAATCAGAAATCGTGTTTTGTTTGATGACCTCACTCCGCTTTACCCTCAAGAAAAATTGAATCTAGAAGAAGACAAGCCGCTGAATAGTGATGTTAGTACTCGCATCATCGACATGATCTGTCCACTAGGGAAGGGTCAAAGAGCGCTGATTGTTGCTCCTCCGCGTACAGGGAAAACTTCCCTGATGCAGAATATTGCGCATGCCATCACCACCAATCATCCTGAAGTTATTCTTCTAGTTCTTCTTATTGATGAGCGTCCGGAAGAGGTGACCGACATGCTACGCACTGTGAAGGGCGAAGTGGTCAGTTCTACTTTTGATGAGCCAGCAATTCGTCACGTACAGCTTGCTGAAATGGTAATCGAAAAGGCTCGCCGCCTAGTTGAGTCCAAAAAAGACGTGGTAATTTTGCTTGATTCAATCACGCGCTTGGCGCGCGCCTATAACACTGTAATTCCTTCATCTGGAAAAGTGTTGAGTGGTGGTGTTGACTCCAACGCTTTGCAAAAACCAAAAAGATTTTTTGGCGCTGCGCGTAACATCGAAGAAGGTGGTTCGCTCACAATAATCTCCACTGCACTTGTTGATACTGGCTCTAGAATGGATGAGGTTATTTTTGAAGAATTCAAAGGAACTGGTAACTCGGAAATTGTGTTGGATCGTAAAATTTCCGACAAAAGAATTTTCCCAGCCATCGACATTACCAAGTCTGGAACCAGAAAAGAAGAGCTCCTGATTGACCGCGCGACTTTGTCGAAAGTTTGGATGTTGCGAAGAATTGTTAATCCGATGAGCCCAATTGATGCAATGGAGTTTCTGCTTCAAAAGCTCGACAGCACCAAGACCAATGAGGAGTTTTTTAAATCGATGAATTCATAAAATTTTTAGATGAAAAAAATCCTCTTTTTTTTAGTCATCGCAACTCTTGCATCCTCTTGCACTTCCAACCTCGATCGCCTCTCCAAAAAAGAAAACAGCCTTAAAACTTACGGTGGTTACGACTCCTATTTAGCGCTAGAATATTTACAATTCTCACGCGCCTTGCTTGCGGTGAAGGACAAGAAAAATTCGAAATATTTTGCTAAAAAAGGGCTGGATGTGACCGATAAAAAAGATGTCGTGCCGGAAAATCCAATCAAGTGGGGAGCGGATCCAAACCAGTTAGATGAGATGATTCTGATGCAAAAAAGACTAGAAATGTCTTTAACGACACCTCACATGAAATTCTACCTTCCCATCCAATTATCCCACCTGACCTACCTCTACGATTGTTGGATCAGTCGCGAATCGAAAGCCATTTTTCGTTCTGACGAACTCGCTCAATGTCGAGTCAGATTCAGTAAACTTTTAGACGAGATTGAGACCTACATTGACGATTCCAGGAAAGACAAGCAGCCAAAGGTTGAGGTGAAAGAGCCGGAATTTGAGCGTTTCGAAATTCTTTTCGACTTCAATAATGCTAAATTTAACGACAAGGCCAACAAGGATTTAATCACGACATTGAAATATTTTGGCACTCTTCACGGCGATTACCGCGTGCTACTGGTGGGAAATGCTGACCGTGCGGGTATTGAGCTCTACAATCAGAACTTGGCGTTAAACCGAGCCGAGACCGTCAGAAATTATTTAATCAAAAATGGAGTGGCTGAAGATCTAATCGAGTTGCGCTCATTTGGGGAGGATTTTCCAGACATCGTAACTAAGGAAGGCATTCAACAGCAGTCAAACCGCACTGTTGGAATTTACATCTTGAAAGGATTTGGCTCTTTCTCTTCGTTCCCTCTTCCGCTAATCGAGAACTACGTCTACCGCGAAGAAATAAAAAAAGCCCGACAAGAACGCGGACTAAAAAATTAGAGCCTGATTAGAGCCATTTTTTTCTTTTGAAAATTGCTAACGGGATGATCGAAGAAATTGCCATTAGGAAAATCACGATAGGGTAGCCGATTTTCAAATCTAGCTCTGGCATGAATTGGAAATTCATTCCGTAAATGCTGGCAATCAGTGTTGGTGGCATGAACACCAATGAGGCAACGGTGAAAATTTTGATCACCTTGTTTTGCTCAATATTGATCAATCCCACAAAGCTGTGTTGTAAATATTCGAGACGCGTGAAGTTGAAATTAGCGTGCTCGATTAGCGAGTTGATGTCCTTGATGATGATGCGCAGCCTGTTCTCATTCTCCACCATTAAATCCTCATTACGATGCAGCGACGAAAGCACGCGCTGCTTGTCAAACAAAGCCTCGCGCAGCGACATTGTTAGATCTTGGCATTCGCTAATTTTCAAAATCATTTTCTCATCAAGGCTATTTTCGTAGCTGATTTTCTTGCTGATTTCAGCGACATATTTCGAAACCAACTCAATTAAATCGGCGTCGAAATCAATGCGCGCTTCCAGAATGGCGATGAAAATTTTTGAGGGATTGGAGAAAATTAGTGGGAAATGTTTTATTTTTTTTACGGTTTCGTAAATGACTCTGCTGTCAAAGTAGCGTAGGCTAAACAGAGTTTTCTCAGTGAGAATGAAAGAGATTTCATTCTCCTCAAGCCTTCCACTTTGTGGGATGATGTTGATGAAAGTGGAGTTGATTTTAATGATGCCGGAATCTTCGAGGTAGCGCGAACTGGTTTCGATTTCTTCTTGTTGCTGCTTGGTTGGAAACTTAATGTCGTAAGCCTCTTCAACCTCTCTAATCTCTTCTGCTGTAGGGTCTTGCAGATCAATCCAGACAATATTTTTTTTAGCCTTCTCAAAGTTTTCTACTTCCTTAAGTGAGAAAATTTTTTGCTGAGAATATTCAGGCAATTGAAAAATTCTGATCATAAATTTTTCGTTAAAATTTTTGAGGAAAAAGGGTAATTGCTGGTGAAAAAAATGCAGAAATCACCTAATTTTAGAGGAATTTAGCAAGAGTAATTTGTTGGAAGAAAATGGCATTGCAGCCTAGAGCAGAGAGGCTTTGCAGCGTTGACTGAGCAGCGAAATGTCGCATTGTGCCCCATGGGGCACACATGCGTACATGTTTTTTAAGAGATTTTTCTAATGAGGATTTTGCGATTTTTGGCTAATGCTACGCAAGAAGTAAAGTAGTCTGCGCTATGTTGTTGTTCTTTGTCTCTTTGCCGACTGGTCGACTGAAGTTGGAGCTACTGTTGTTGACGGCTGAACAGTCCCATTAATCAAACTTATTATTTTACTAGAGCGTGTCTTTAAATTCATTGACCATTCCAAACCACTAAATACTTGGTTCCTGTCCAATTTTACAGGAGGTATTTATGGCAAGGTTTGTAATCAAAGACTCTCAGTGGGAGATAATTCAACCA
>CANMEW010000063.1:0-4598 GCA_947496905.1 Rickettsiales bacterium
AAAATTCCTGGCGGATTTTTTAAACGCGAAACCAAGCCGTCTGATGCCGCGACTCTTACTTCACGTTTGATCGACCGCCCAATCCGCCCACTTTTCCCGTCAAATTTTTACAATGAAGTTAACGTCGTCTGCACCGTTCTCTCTTACGATGCTAGCTCAACTCCAGATGTGGTCGCTTTAATCGCCGCCTCTGCCGCTCTCACAATTTCTGAAGCTCCATTTTTGGAAGCAGTTGCTGGAGCGAGAGTTGGTCACATTGATGGTCAATTCGTTCTGAACCCAAATGCTGAAGAACTCAAAAACAGCCGCCTCGACCTAGTCGTTGCCGGAACCAATTCATCAGTTTTGATGATTGAATCTGAGGCGAAAGAATTAACCGAGGCTGAAATGTTAGCGGCGGTAAATTTTGGTCACCAAGCTTTCCAACCAGTAATTGACCTAATCAACGAGCTAAAAATTGCTGCGAAGAAAAAAATCGAAGTTGCTCAGCCGGACGATTCTAAACTTAAGCAAGAAATCACCGACTTCATCTCTGACCGCCTAATCAACGCTTACAAAAAGCAAGAGAAGCAAGTTCGCTCCGCAGAGTTGGACGCAATTTCTTCTGACATCAAAGCCAAATTCACTAATGAAGAAGCCGGCGTTAATGCCAATAAGCTGAAGTCAATTTTCAAAAATCTTTCTCAAGAAATCGTGCGTAACGATGTTTTGAAAAATGGCGTCAGAATTGACGGCCGCAAAACTGACCAAGTTCGTCAAATCGCGATTGAAACTGGCTTCTTGCCACAAGTTCATGGTTCTGCACTTTTCACCCGCGGTGAAACTCAAGCCATTGTTGTCGCAACCTTAGGCTCAGGAAAAGACAAGCAATTAATCGAAAACCTAGATCCAGGAATGCATGAAGAAGGCTTCATGCTGCATTACAATTTCCCTCCTTACTCCGTTGGCGAAACTGGTCAATTGCGAGCTCCAGGTCGTCGTGAAATTGGTCACGGAAAATTAGCTTGGAGAGCTCTTAAGCCAGTGTTTCCAGGTGTTGAGGAAAATTTTTCCTACACAACTCGCATTGTTTCTGAAATCACTGAATCCAACGGTTCGTCCTCAATGGCGACAGTTTGCGGTGCTTCTTTAGCATTGATGGACGCTGGTGTCCCAATCAAAGCTCCAGTTTCTGGAATCGCGATGGGTCTAATTAAAGAAGGCAGCAATTACGTGATTCTTTCTGACATCATGGGTGACGAAGACCATCTTGGCGACATGGATTTCAAAGTTGCGGGAACCAGAGAAGGAATCACCTCTCTGCAAATGGACATCAAAATTAATGGCATCACTTCTGACATCATGCAGCGCGCCCTTGAGCAAGCTCATGCTGGTAGATTGCATATTTTGGACAAAATGACCGAAGTAATGGCCGCTCCTAGAGCTGAGCTTAATGGCAATGTTCCAAGAGTTGAAACAATGACCATTCCACAAAAGAAAATCCGCGAAGTAATTGGCTCGCGTGGTGCGGTAATTAAAGAAATTTGCTCAACCTCTGGCGCTGTGGTTGACATTGACGACACTGGTCTGATCAAAATTTCTTCCAACAGCAATGACTCCATCAAAAAAGCCATTGCCATGATCAAAGAAATTACCTTCGAGCCAGAAATCGGCGACATCTACGAAGGTCCAGTTGTGAAAGTGATCGACGCTGGTGCATTCGTCAGCATTTCAAATAATCGCGATGGCTTCACTCACATTTCTGAGCTTGCGGAATACCGCGTTGATTTCGTTGAAGACGTAATCAATGAAGGCGACATCGTCAAAGTTAAAGTCATTGGTTTCGACAAAAGAGGTCGTCCAAAACTTAGCTACCGTTGCGTTGATCAAGTAACTGGTGAAGATATTTCTGACCGCCTAACCAACAAACCGCAAATAGTTGACGAAAGAGAATCTGGTGGTCGTGATGACCGTCGTGGCGGCGGTGGAAGAGATCGTGATGATCGCCGTGGTCGTGATGACCGAGGTGGTGACAGGCATGGTAGCAGAGATCGTGATGACCGAGGTGGCGAAGATCGCCGCGGTAGCAGAGACCGTGACGATAATAATGACGGCGCCCCTAAAAAACGCCGCGGTTTTTTTGGTTAAAATTTACATTTCTTCAAACATGAAAAATTAAGCTCCGGCGAGTTTTAACACTTCCGGAGCTTAATTATTTTCGTTCATCCTGAGCCTGTCGAAGGACGAGCTGATGGTCGCAATTTCCCCACTCACTCCCAACTCACAAAACGCTGACGATTCTTGCGGCTAATGATCAAATTACTAACAATCGTCGCAATTACCCTCCTTCTCTCCGCAAAAATTTCTGCCGCAGAAATTGACCAGCAATGCCTTCTCAACGAAGAAATAATCAGCTACATTCTGCAGCAGGTCGAAAAGAAAAATCCTGCCGCAATCAAGGACTTGCCAGAATGTCTCAAGCTGGATCGTCGCTTGATTCTACGAGCTACATTAATTGACCCTTCGCAATTTCAAAATGCCTCAGCCCTACTCAAAGAGGATAAAATTTTTGTGCGTCGCTTGCTAAAAGTGAGTCCGCAAATTCTGCAACATGCCTCACCACAGTTGAAGCGAGACAAGACATTCATGGAATATGCCACTTATTTAAACCGCGACGCCTTGCAATACGCCGATCCGCAGCTGCTCGACAACAAGTTGTTCGTAAAAAAAATGATCGAGATTGATTCCAAAAATTACGCTTTTGCCTCTGACCGACTCAAAGAAATTCCTGAATTTGCCGCCACTGCCTTTGCCGACAATGGATTGCTCCTCGCCTTCGCTCCACAAAAAATTAAGTCGGACAAAAAATTGGTCACAATTGCAGTAAAGTCTAACAGCTCGGCCATTAATTTCGCAGCGGATGAGCTTAAGGAGGACAAGGTTTTGCAAAAACTTTCGGACAAAAAATCGTCAGTAAAAAAAGATGATTTGGAAAAGTTTCTGCAAGAAAATTACACCGAGGAAGTGAGAAGAAAAAATCTGGGCTGGGTCATTTCTCACAAGGCGAAGCTGTCTAAAAAAAACAAACTTGTTGAGCGGAATTACGTCACCAAATGGCAGAGAAATTTGAATTTCTCTGACGAGAAAGTCGGTGAAGATTTGCGCTTAATCACGGCAAGCAGTCGCAATTACCCAATCTCTTGGGAGAAGGACTTCCGCAAATATCCGGACTTAATTCGGAAAATCGAAAAATTTTTCCTCAACCACAAAATTGCGCGTAACACAATTGAAAATTTGACGGTTACCGACTTGTGGAAAGTGAAAAAAAATCCGCTGACTTTGCTGTTCAATTTGTATCTTTTGCGCGACAGCGGTGACGCCGATTTGGGCTCAGAATTTTCCGACGTAACCTCACTCACCGCAATTGCGCAAAAGCATGGTACCGGCTGGAAAATGACGGTTGTGGAGGTAATTTTCGACAGCGAAATAAAGGTCGATGTGGGCTACAAAAATGGTCACAAAAAATATGTTTTCTGGGATCTTTATTCATCCGACAATGGCGACAAAAATCCAAAAATTATTTTTAAAGTTGAAGACCGATTCGAGGAATATTTCGAAATTTTTGAAGAACAGCTCGGCGGAAAATACCAAATGATTTACCGAATAAAGCCAATACCGCACAAATGAACAAAAACCTCAAACGCACCTTGTCGCGCCTAATGGCGGTACAAATTTTTCATCAAAATGAATTTTTGAACAATGAGAAAACAGTCGACGAGATCAAACAGGAGATGATGGAAAATTATTTGATTGATCCAGCAGACGACCTCTCTTCCTACCGCGACAAAATCGACAATGTCTTTTTGGACAATCTGCTTTCCGGCATTGCCTTGGATGACAAAAAAATCGACGCCGACATTTCCGAATTTCTAAAAGCTGGTTGGAAGATTGAAAATCTTGAAGGCATTACGGCTCAGGTCTTAAGGTGCGGTGCTTTCGAGCTGAAATATGTCAAAAACATTCCGCCAAAAATTGTAATTGCGGAATATGTCGACATCGCCGCCGCGTTTCTTGACCGCAAACAACTTACCTTCGTCAATGCCCTGCTCGAAAAATTGGCCAGAAAATTTCGCGCCGAAGAGTTTTAACCCAGATCCGTCATTAGACTTCGAGAAAAATTTCGCTAAGCGTGAGCAGCTAGAAGGGAATTTTGCGAACCGAACCGTAAGCGTACCTTAGGTACGTGCGGAACGCGGAAGTGCAAAATTCCCTTCTAGCTGCCGCGGTTAGTAGAAATTTTGCCGAAGAGCAATTTGCATGAAAATGTTCCAGTTTCAAAAATGGTTTCAAAGCGCACAGGACTTAATTCCAAAGCAAAACAAATTCGATCTAATGACGGATCTGGGTTTAAATGCGGACTGGCATGATGACGAAAACTGAGGCGAGATCTTTTGCCTCGATGAGCGCTGGAGAGGCGCCGTCTTTGAAGCGCATGAGGAGTTCTTCTTTGTCAATTTGCCCGATAATGTCCAAAAGGTAGCGCGAATTGAAGCCAGTTTCAATTTTTTCCCCTGAGTAATTCACATCTAGTTCTTCGTAAGCGAAAGAGCCGTCATTGG
>CANMEW010000063.1:4608-7776 GCA_947496905.1 Rickettsiales bacterium
CGGAAGTGCAAAATTCCCTTCTAGCTGCCGCGGTTAGTAGAAATTTTGCCGAAGAGCAATTTGCATGAAAATGTTCTAGTTTCAAAAATGGTTTCAAAGCGCACAGGACTTAATTCCAAAGCAAAACAAATTCGATCTAATGACGGATCTGGGTTTAACCCAGATCCGTCATTAGAACCCTCCTCACAATCAACTCCACATGAAACAGGAAATTCCTAACTACTCCCACATTCTTGCTGAAAAAAAATGGCAGAAAATTTGGGACGAGAAAAAAATTTTTAAGTTCGACGAAAAGTCTGACAAAAAAAAATATTACGTGTTGGAAATGTTTCCCTACCCCTCTGGGAAGATTCACATGGGGCACCTGCGCAACTACACCATTGGCGATGCCATTGCCCGCTTTAAAAAACTGCAAGGCTTCAATGTTTTGCATCCAATGGGCTTCGATTCTTTCGGACTGCCTGCCGAAAACGCCGCGCTTGAGCATAAAATTCACCCGCAAGATTGGACCTTGAGTAACATCGAAATCATGCGCTCCGAGCTGAAATCAATCGGGCTTTCTGTTGATTGGGATCGCGAAGTCATTACTTGCCTACCCGACTACTACAAACACGAACAAAAAATTTTCATCGATTTCGTCAAAGCTGGACTCGCCTACCAAAAGGAATCTTTCGTTAATTGGGATCCAATTGACCAAACCGTTCTGGCCAATGAGCAAGTAATTGACGGGCGCGGCTGGAGAAGCGGCGCGCTGGTGGAAAAGAAAAAATTGCGTCAGTGGTTTTTGAAAGTTTCTGATTTTTCCGAAGAGCTTTTGGCGGAATTAAAAAACCTTGAAGGTTGGGACGAGCGCGTTTTGGCAATGCAAGAAAAGTGGATTGGGAAGAGCGAGGGTTTGGTTGTGAGTTTTGAAATATTTACACCCCCCATCCCCCTGAAGGGGGAGGTCACGCATCCGCTCGTTTCAAACGAGCTTAGCGATGACTCCTTCGCTGAACAGCGAATGAAATTGCAAATCTCGGTCTACACCACGCGTCCAGACACTCTCTTTGGCGCGTCTTTTCTGGCAATCTCTCCGCACCATCCTCTGGCGCAGGAGCTCGCGCAAAAAAATCCCCAAATCAAAAACTTCATTGAAGAATGTAACCGCAATGCGGTTGACGAGCAAACTGTCGAGAAGCAGGAGAAGAAAGGCGTGAAGACTGGTCTGCAGGTCATTCACCCCCTCGACGAAAATTGGAAATTAGATGTCTACGTCGCCAATTTTGTTTTGATGGAATATGGCACGGGAGCAATATTCGCCTGCCCAGCGCATGATGCTCGCGATTTTGAATTTGCGCAAAAATACAATTTACCCATCAAGCAAGTCGTTGATTCTGCAGGCGCCGCTCTGCCTTTTTTGGAAGAAGGAAAAATCATTAATTCGCAATTTTTAAACGGACTCACGCAAAGCGAGGCCAAGGAAAAAGTTTTCGAAATTCTCTCGGCAAAAAACCAAGCGACAAAAAAAATCAATTACCGTCTGCGTGACTGGGGCGTGTCGCGCCAACGCTACTGGGGCTGTCCGATTCCAATTCTTTACTTGGAAGATGGCTCAGTTGTGACCGTGCCAGAAGATCAACTACCGCTGGAATTGCCGAAAGACGTTGAATTCAAAGGCTCGGGCAACCCTTTGGCTGCACATCCGACTTGGAAATACACGACCTACAAAGGACAAAAGGCTTTGCGCGAAACCGACACTTTCGACACATTTTTTGAGAGCTCTTGGTATTTTCTACGCTACATTTCGAAGTCAGAAAATGCAGCATTCGACCGTGACGCAGTCAATAAATTCATGCCTGTAGACCAATATGTCGGCGGGGTGGAGCATGCGGTTTTGCATTTACTCTACGCCAGATTTTTCACCAAAGCGCTGAAAAAATGTGGTTACCTCGATGTTTCTGAACCTTTCGCTAACCTACTCACGCAAGGCATGGTCTGTCACCAAACTTACAAAGACAAAAAAACTGAGAAATGGCTTTTTCCTGCGGAAGCAAGCGCCAAGCCAGCTGACGAGGTGATTGTGGGTAGAAGTGAAAAAATGAGTAAGTCGAAAAAAAATACCGTCGAGCCGTCGCGCATTGTCGAAGCCTACGGCGCAGACACAGCAAGGCTTTTCATGCTTTCTGACACGCCAGCCTCGCGCGATTTAGATTGGTCAGAAAGCGGAATTGACGGCGCGTGGAAATATGTCAATCGCCTGTGGAAGCTTGTCTACTCCTCAACCCTTTTTGAAAAAGAGGGTGATTTGAGGAGCGAGAAGCGTGACTCAAGTCGGGTGATTCCTGACAGCAGTCACACAATCACAAAATTAACCCACAAAACCATTTCTGCTGTCAAAGACGAATACGAAAAAATGGGCTTCAACCGCGCCATTGCAAAGATCCGCGAGTTTTCGAATGCGTTAGAAAAATTTGAAGTGAAGTCGGAGAGTGACGCACAAATCATGAATTTCGCGCTGAAAAATTTGGTGATTTTAATCTCACCAATTTTGCCGCATTTGGCGGAAGAGCTTTGGTTTAAGCTTGGGGGAGAGGGTTTGGTGAGTGAAGCGAAGTTTCCAGATTTTAATCCGTCGTTAATTCTTGACGATGTCGTGAAAGTTGCGTTGCAAGTGGGTGGGAAGCTGCGCGCTGTGGTTGAAATGGCGAAGGGATTGTCAAAAGAAGAGGCCGAAACACTGGCGCTGCAAAATGAAAATGTGCAGAAATTCCTAGTAGGGCAGGAGATTAAAAAAATAATCACCGTCCCCGACAAGCTGGTGAATATTGTGGTTTAGGGCTACTTCGTCACCCGCAATCCGAGAGAATGTGCACCCCCCTTTTTCAAAGGGGGTTACAGCGCGACTCAAGTCGGGTGATTTATTTTTTTCTCCCTTCACTGCTGCCGCCAGCTCGTCACTGCTCCAAACATTCTCTCTCGCCGAATCTTCCAAATTTTTTCGCGAGCACGTACATCAAGGTACGCTTTCCTGCTCAAAAATTTGTTGCCTAGGGATTCGCTTCGCTCATGCCCGTTCTCAGTTAAAAATGCGGTGCATTTTTTAAGGTGTAGCCGTCACTTCGAACTTCTCGACAAGAGCGAAGCGATTGCAACTCATTCGTTCAAAAAAATCTTTGAGTAAAAATC
>CANMEW010000064.1 GCA_947496905.1 Rickettsiales bacterium
GAATTTTACTAAAATTATTTGCCAGAAAATGAGGGACCACCACTCGATTTCTGGTAAAAAAATAGTAGTAGAAAGTCTTGTAGAAGCAAGGGGGATGTGGGGTGAGGAGGTATTTCAGGATGGACTAAGTAGATTAGGTCACACAAGTTTCAAACGGAGTGTTCTTTTGGCGCTGACGTCAGTTGCAATCGTTACAATAATTTTCCACCAAACTGCTCCAATATTTGCATTTCATGAAGTAAATTTTGCGGTTAAAAGAAACTGGTGGTGGTTAATTTTGACAGCAGCAATTTGCGGAATTTTAGCGCTTACCTTCAAGGCGATCAGTAATTTTCTTTACCTAAAAATAGCTGGAATCAAATCTAATCTTTGGCACATTATTCCTCTGGCGCTTGGTCTTGCAGCAGCATGTGTAAATTTTTACAGTGGAATTTTTTCTTTCAGCGGCGGTATTCAAACCATTCAGGCTGCCTTGTCGAGCGATGTCACTCTACTTTCTTACCGAGAAGTTGGCGGAAGAATTCTTAACACCATTCTGTCTTTTTCATCTGGATCAGCTGGCGGCCTAATTGCTCCATCAATGGCAATTGGCGCTGGCATTGGATCAATCGCAAGCGTCATGAATCCCAGTGCTGACATCGGTATTTTTCTATTAATCGGAATGGTGGCATTTTTAAGTGTTGTGCTTGGTGAGCCAATCTCTGCTGCAATCATTGTCTTCGAGGTCACGGGGCAAAATATTCATGTGCTGCCATTTTTACTCAGCGCAACAATAATTTCTTCGTGGCTCGCGCACCAAATAAAATATTTACTAACCCTTAATTTTTTACAAAATGACAAACCAAACTTTTGACGTAGTAGTAATTGGCGGCGGACCTGGTGGATATGTCGCGGCAATACGCGCAGCGCAGCTTGGACTTAAAACCGCCTGTGTTGAAAAAAGAAAAACCTTAGGTGGGACATGTCTAAATGTGGGATGTATTCCGTCGAAAGCATTGCTCGAAATTTCGCACAAATTTCACGATGCTGGCCATCAATTTGAAAAATTGGGGATCAATATTTCCTCTCCTAAAATTGACGTGAAAAAACTACTCGCAAATAAAAATGAAATTGTTGCTGGTCTTACGGGTGGAATAGCTGGGCTGTTCAAGAAAAACAAAGTTACCTCAATTGAAGGAGCGGCAAAATTTTTAGACAAAAACACGATTGAAGTTACAAAAACCGACGGGACAAAAGAGTCCTTCTCATCAAGAAATTTCATCATTGCCACTGGCTCAGAAGTTACAAAATTACCTGGTGTTGAGATTGACGAAAAAGTGATTGTTTCTTCGACCGGTGCTTTGGATTTGGAAAAAGTTCCAAGCAAAATGATTGTAATTGGCGCCGGTGTAATCGGTTTGGAGTTGGGATCAGTTTGGGGTCGATTTGGCGCTGAAGTTGAAGTGATTGAATATCTCGACAAAATCACGCCAGCAATGGATGCAGAAGTTTCGCGTAACTTCCAAAGAATTCTCGAGAAGCAGGGCTTTAAATTCCGCCTTTCAACAAAAGTTGTTTCGGTGAAGAAAAATACACCCCCATCGTCACGCTCCACTCCGTTGCGCGATGACTCGCTCCCCCTAAATAGGGGGACCCTCGGCGCAACAGTTGAGATTGAGTCTGTGTTGGATGGTAAAAAAGAAACTCTCACCGCCGATGTAGTTTTAGTTGCGATTGGTCGTCGCCCTAACACCGAAAATCTCGGATTAGAAAATGTTGGAATTAAAACCAATCAACGTGGCTTCATTGAGAACAACCATTTGCGCACTAATGTTGAAAATATTTTTGCAATTGGCGACGTAACCACCGGACCAATGCTGGCTCACAAGGCTGAGGATGAAGGCGTTGCCGCCGCTGAAATTATTGCCGGTCAAGCTGGTCACGTAAATTACGACGTAATTCCAAATGTGATTTACACCTACCCAGAAATTGCCTCGGTTGGTAAAACTGAAGAAGAGTTAAAGGCGGCAAACATTGCCTACAAAGTGGGGAAATTTTCGATGATGGCAAATTCTCGAGCCCGCGCCACTGGCGACGATCAAGGCTTCGTCAAAATTCTGGCTGATGCAAAATCTGATCGCATTCTTGGCACTCACATCATTGGTCGCGAAGCTGGAAACACTATTCACGAAATTGTCGTGACGATGGAATTCGGCGGCAGCGCTGAAGATATTGCCCGCACTTGTCACGCCCACCCAACTTACAATGAAGCCGTCAAAGAAGCTGCTCTCGCAGTGGAAAAAAGGCAGATTCACAGTTAACATTTTTTTCTCATCATGCTCAAAAAAAACTCCTACAAAAATACTCACATCGGCAATCACAAACTTCATCCGGAAACACAGATGATGTCTTACGGCTACGACCCCTTCATGTCCGAAGGTGCTGTCAAGCCGCCGGTTTTTTTAACCTCAACCTTTGCCTTCAAAAGCGCGGAAGACGGCGCTGATTTTTTTGATGTTGCCAGTGGTCGTAAAGCTGCTCCACAAGACAGCGTTGGTGGATTAATCTACAGTCGCTTCAACCATCCAAATCTCGAAATCATCGAAGACCGCATCGCGCTTTTAGAGGATGGCGAAGTCTGCAATATTTTCTCGAGTGGCATGGCGGCAATTAGCTCAACTTTTTTAGCTTTACTCAAGCCAAATGACATCATTGTGCATTCTTCTCCGCTCTACGGAGGAACGGAATCAATCATTCGCAATGCCCTTAAAAATTGGGACATCAGCTCTTTCGAATTTAGCGATGGATTGAATCAAGAAGTCATCGAACAAACGCTAGAAGTGGCCGCGAAAGCTGGTCACATTGGAATGATTTTCATCGAGAATCCAGCCAATCCCACCAATGCTTTGGTCGATTTCAAAAAAGTAAAAAATGCTGTCGACAAGTTTGAAAAAAAACATGGCTACCGCATCACAACCGCCTGCGACAACACATTGCTTGGACCAATTTTTCAAAAACCACTTTTGCACGGAATTGATTTGGTTTGTTACTCCCTCACCAAATATGTCGCTGGTCACAGCGACCTAGTCGCCGGCGCGGTAATTGGCCGAAAAGAGTTGATGGACAAAGTGCGTAACATTCGCAACGCCTTCGGTTCGCAACTTGATCCACACTCTTCTTGGATGATTAGTAGATCTCTAGAAACTTTGTTTTTGAGAATGAAAAGGGCGGAAGAGTCAGCGTTAGAAATTGCTGATTGGATGAAAAATAATTCTTACTCAAAGGTAAAAATTTTCCATCCAAAACACATTGAGGACAAGGATTACCAAGCGACTTTCAAAAAGCAGTGCGATGGTTGTGGTAGCACTTTTTCCTTCGTGATCGAAGGAGGTAGGAAGAAGGCATTCGAATTAATAAATTCTCTGAAGCTTTTTAAATCAGCGGTGAGCTTGGGTGGTACGGAATCTTTAGTTTGTCATCCAGCTTCAACAACTCACTCAGGCCTACCTGAAGATCTACGTAACAATTTTGGTATTTCTGAAGGGTTAATCAGATTCTCAATCGGGATCGAAAATCCAAAAGATTTAATTGCTGATCTAGACAACACTTTCAAAAAGGTTTTTGGACGCAGTTCACCTTGATTTTAAAAAACCGATTCATAGCTTGCGCCCTCTTTTTACTTGAGGTCAGCGTCATGCAACCTCCTCACCTCACCTCCCAATTAAATCGCAATCTAGGTCATCTAAAATAGCGATTCAAAACTCACAAAATTATGACTAACCAAACTCAACTCACCACTTCCGAACAAGAAAATATTTTTGCACAAGAAGACTTCTCAAAACTTTTCGAAGAATATGAAAAAGACAGTCAAAAACTAGTCGAAGGAACTGTCGTTAAAGGCGTGATCGTCGATATTTCAGACAAGGGTGTTGCTGTTGATATTGGCGCTAAGTCAGTGGGATTCATCGACATTGCTGAATTTAAAAAAGATGGAGAAATCACGGAAGGTGATGTAACCGACGTTTTTCTAGAAAGGCTTGAAAATAAAAGAGGCGAACTCCTCATCAGTCGCGACAATGCAAGACGCTACAATAATTGGTATTTCTTAAAAAATTGCCTCGAAGACAAAACTACCATTGAAGGAAAAATTATCGGCAGAGTGAAAGGTGGCTACGCTGTTGACATGAATGGCATCACTTGCTTCTTACCTAAAAGCCAAGTTGACACAATGTTGCTTGCCGATGACAGCTTCTTGATCAATAAAGTTGAAAAACTTCAGGTACTTAAAATTGACGACGTACGTGGTAACGTCGTAGTTTCGAGAAGGGCAATTCTTGAAACTCAACGCAATGTCGAGAAAGAAAAAATTCTTTCTACAATCAGAATTGGTGATGCTCTAGACGGTGTCGTGAAAAACATTACTGATTACGGCGCCTTCGTTGATTTCGGTAGTTTCGATGGTCTTTTGCACTTAACTGACATTTCTTGGTGCCGCATTAAACACCCTTCAGAGGCTTTGAAAATTGGTCAAAATATCAAAGTTCAAGTAATCAAATTTGACATAGCGACCAAAAGAATTTCCTTGGGCATGAAGCAATTGCAGCAAAATCCTTGGGAATCAATCGTTCAAAAATATCCAGTTGGCGCAATCGTTAAAGGTAAAGTTACAAACATTACCAGCTACGGCGCCTTCGTTGAAATCGAACCTGGCATTGAAGGTTTGGTGCATGTGTCAGAAATGAGTTGGTTAAAAAATAACTCTACTCCTAACAAATTTGCCAATGCCGGTCAAGAAGTTGATGTCATGATTTTGGACATTAACTCTCAAAGCCACCGCATTTCTCTTGGCATGAAGCAATGTGAAAAAAATCCTTGGCAGGCTTTCTCTGAAAAATATCAGGTTGGCGACATCACTGAGGGTGTAGTCAAAAATTTCACAGAATTCGGACTTTTCGTTGGCTTTGACAGTGGAGTTGATGGCTTAATTCACGTTTCTGACCTTACTACTACAGGATCGACCGAAGAAGCCGTAAAAAAATTCAAAAAAGATGACAAAATCAAAGTCATGGTTTTGGGCAGCAGCTACGAAAAGGAGCGCATCAGCCTTGGAATCAAGCAAATCAACAACACTAACTTCAAAGCTGAGTTGGATAAAATTGTGGAAGGCTTAATCGTCTCTTGCGTGGTGGTTAATGTTAAAAAAGATTTTCTAGAGGTTGAGCTCGACAGCGGTCTGAAAGCAATCACCAAAAGACTCGATCTTTCTAAAAATAAACAAGATCAAAGAACCGAAAAATATGAAATCGGCGACAGGCTTGAAGCGAAAGTGATGATGTTCAACAAAGTTAGCGGTAAGCTTCTTTTGTCGATCAAGGACATGGAAGAAGATGAGCAAGAATCGCACATCTACTCAAGCTCTGACAGCGGAACAACCATCGGCAGCATCGCTGGCAATGTGCTTGAATCCCTAGTAATCGACAAGCAATAACCCGCAATCGGCATGATTTCCTCCACCAATATTTCTACCCTCATTTACCTCAAAGGTAAAATTCACAAATGGAGAAATATTGCTTTTTTGTTGGGCATTTTTACCGCAATTCTAGCAATCAAACTAATCGTCAGCGGTAGTTTGGTTGGTGGAATTGCTGGTGACTACATTGCCAGCATTAAGATTGACGGGGTAATTTTTGAAGATGATTTCCGCAGCACTGTCCTCAAAGAAATCGCCGAAGAAAATTCTGTGAAAGCAGTCATCGTCAATATTGACAGTCCCGGCGGTGGAATTGTCGGCAGCGAAATTTTATTCAACGATCTCAGATTCATCGCCACAAAAAAACCGTTAGTAGTGTTGATGGGTTCAGTGGCTGCTTCTGGCGGTTACATGGCTGCAGTTGCCGCTGACTACATAATCGCTCACAATGGCACACTCACCGGATCAATCGGCGTAATCATGGAATCGCCAGAAGTTACTGACCTCGCCAGCAAGCTCGGTGTTAAGTTTAACACCTACAAATCATCCCCCCTCAAAGGCAGCCCATCCCCATTCGAAAAAACAAATCCTCTCGTCAATCAAGTCATCGGAGAATCAATTTCTGACTCCTACCAATTTTTTACCGAGCTAGTTCGCGAAAGAAGAGGTAAGAGAATCAGTAAAAAATTTAACGTTTTTGACGGCAGAATTTTTACCGGCAGACAGGCATTGCGCGCCGGCCTCATTGATGAGGTGGGCGGCAAAAATGAAGCGCTTCAATATCTCAGCAAGAACAAGGTCGATGTAGAAAAGTTCCCAGTGAAAGAAATCGACATTGTGAAGCATGACAAAGAATTGCTCGAAAAATTCTTTGGTTTTTTACCATTTTTTAACGGCATAAAAAATGCGAATTCTAGCCATCAGATCATGGCAATAATGAGATAGATCCCCTCCGCCGCCTCCATTTCCTCTCCCAAATTACAAATCAGTAATCGATGCAAAATTTACAAAAAATCTCTCGCTGCCTGATTTCTGTTTCTGATAAATCTGGAATCGTTGAACTAGCTAAATATCTGGCTTCAAAAGGTGTGGAAATAATTTCAACCGGCGGCACCAGAAAGCTTCTGGCGCAAAATCAAATTCCCGTCAAAGACATTTCTGAATTCACAAATTTTCCTGAAATCATGGATGGTCGCGTCAAAACTTTACATCCCAAAGTGCATGGCGGACTACTTGCCGAATTGAGAAATCCAGAGCATGTAAGGGAAGCTGAAGAAAATAAAATCGAGTCAATCGACCTACTCATCGTTAACCTCTACCCATTTGCCGCAACCGTCGCCAGCACTTCTGACGAAAAACAAATCATTGAAAATATCGACATTGGTGGTCCGGCAATGATTCGCTCCGCCTCCAAAAATTTTATCTACAAAACCGTCATTACTGCAATTGATCAGTACCAAAATTTAATTGCTGAGATGGAGAAAAACTCCTCATCAACCGACCTTGAATTCAGGAAAAACTTGGCGGCGCAGGCTTTCAAAAATATTGCTGATTACGACATTTCAATTTCCAACTACTTCAACTCAAAAACTCCAGAGAGCGCATTTTTTTCACTGAGCGGAAACCTAAAGCAGTCTCTACGTTACGGTGAAAACTCACACCAAAAAGCAGCGCTTTATGCCACTTCAAACTCCGGTATTGTCGGCGCAAAACAACTGCAAGGAAAAGAGCTTAGCTACAACAACATCAATGATTCCGACGCCGCCTATAATCTAGTTTTAGAATTCGAAAAACCGGCCTGTGCCATCATTAAGCATGCTAATCCTTGTGGCGTTGCAATCGCTTCTAACCTAGATGAAGCCTACGGGCGCGCATTGTCATCCGATCCAAAAAGTGCCTTCGGTGGCATTGTTGCTTTGAATGGAAAAATAGATGAGGGCTTGGCTTTGGCGCTTTCGCAAATGTTTTTTGAAGTAATCATCGCCAAAGAAATCGACGAGAAAGCCTTGTCGATTTTTTCAGCAAAAAAAAATCTTCGTCTGCTGATTGCTGATTTTAAAAAAACAGAAAATAGCCAATTAAAATCCGTGTCGGG